>JANONW010000388.1:0-3882 GCA_031421065.1 Prolixibacteraceae bacterium | reverse complement strand
CGTCGGATCTCCAATGCTGGTCCCGCCGATGATTTCAATTTTCAACACGACCATCCCATCACCGATGGAGTTCAGCTCCACCGTAGCCGGCTCGCGCCCCAGCCAAAAAAAAGTGCTGCCATCGAACTGCTCGACGCCGTTCGGTGCCTGGATCTCGGCCAAGCTTACGATCGAATCCTCTTCCGCCTTCCTCAACACATTGAAAAGGCCGTTGCTCCATATCACCTCACCCGCAACCATCGCCTCCTTGCCTACAACCAGATAATTACTGTCGCTTTGCTTTGGGACGGCGCTGCGCGCCAGCACGGGCAATACGTGTGCTTGGGCCATGTAGCCGTTGTATCGCGGATACACGATCGGGGCGTTCCTCAACTCGTACACCATCCATCCGTTCAGTATGGGATCGTCAACTGCCACGCTAGCGACATGACCGAGTCCTGCAACGTAGTCGCGTGCTTCGCGTAACGGCTGCGCTTGTTTGTAGGCAAACCCCTGAAGCCACTGAAATTGCTGGTGACCCCATACATAGATAGAACAGGTGAGGATCACGCCAACCATCACCTTTGCGGTGACATTGACAGCGGGATTGGTTCTCGGGAAGCACGACCACAGGTACGCAGACCCAGCGCTGAGGAGCAGCGCCATGTACCACCATCCGAACAACAGGATCTTGTAAGCACCGTAGTCGTACTGCTTGTGCACGATCATGACAGTCAGCAAAACAACAGTGACTGCTAAGCAATAGCAAAGCGAGTAGAGCCTGGTGCGAATAGCCGTCATCAGTCCTACTAGTGAGAGCGTAGCAAGCAGGCTACCGAGCACGATGCCGATCGTGGCAGTCGTCAAGCCCCACATCGTGGTCTGCTGGAATCCCCACAGTGCCGCCGGCAACCGCGACGCGATCAACAGATCGGGCATGAACCCGTTGCCCGGCCGCCCGCCGATCGCTGATTTCGTAATCTGAAGCTGGTTTTGGAAGTGCGTGAGCGCATCGGAAAGGTAAGGACTTACCAGCACGAGGGAGATGGCGATCACGCCACACCACCACACGAGCTGCCGTCGACGGTCGCCGGTAAACATCTTCTCGATACCCGCGATGTAGAACCCGGCGATCACGAGCACACTCAACTCCGGATAGATGTAGATCGCTGCCGCGGATAGCAGTGCCGGTACCAGATATCGGGCGAACCCGCTGATTCGATCGTCAATCGCAACGCCGAACAGCGCCGGCGCCAGCGAGAGCACAATCAGGTTGTCGAAGTTGTTTGCGAGCAGCAAATACGGAACGAATCCGCCAAAGACAGCCAGCAAGACCGTCAATGCCAAGGGGTTGCGGAGGCCACGGCCATTGGCAATGTGCGCGATATAGGCAATGGAGCTCGCGAAGGCGAACACGCCCACCACCAGCAACGGCCCGACCATCATCTGGGTATCGATGGCGCGCGACCAAGGCGGGATGAAGAGCGCAAGCATTGCGCTAGCGACGTAGCGGGCCCCGGACAGGTGCGATCCATATTGGTACAAGGGCGCCAAGCCGCCCTCCGTGCCGCGTGGGTACTGCCGCAGGTATTCGCCGAATGCCACATACGTAAGACCATCTTGGTTTGGGCTGCCCAGATAGTCGAACAGGCCATACCACTGGAAGCCACCCAGCACAAGTAACGTGGCCAACAGTACCGCTACCAAAGCGGTGCGCACCTCGCGCGCGCGGATTGCGCCACGCGCGCCTCGCAGTCCGTACAGCGCCAACACCGCGAAACCACCCCAGATGAAAGGCGCAGCATTGCGCACTGGCAGGCGCAACTGCACCACCAACGCGATGATGATCGAAACCGCCGCAATGAACAGCGCGGGCGCGAGCAGTGCCCGTGTGGGGACGGTGCGCATTCCTATTAAATTGGCCGCTCCAAGACCGCACATCATGACAATGACGGCGAATAGGCCGGTATAAAAAATGCTGCATAGCAGAGTAAAGACCATCAACTATCCCTTTTCGTCATTTGCAACTGCATAGACAGACACGATAGGCGTCTGGCTGGAATCTCGCTGTTACGGGCCTGGCTGTGACCCGATGATTCCCTCGATGTCGCGCACCGGGAATTCCCACACCACCACTTTCGGTAGTCCTGTGCCGCGTTTTGACTCGAACTCGGCGGCAATCGCATTCCGCTGCTGCCAGAACTGCTCGAACGCAAAGAACGAGCCATGACCAGCCACCGAGTGGTTTTGTATTTCAACATCCTGTACACGGGCGGTTGTGGCGAACCTCGTGTGGAATGAGCTCAGCCGCAGCGCGAGAAGCGTTAGTGCACGAGAAGTGTTAGGAAAACTCTGAATAAGTCGTCATCCAGGCGAAAGCCGAGATCCAGCTCTTCGCAATTCATTGAAAAATCTGGATTCCGGCTTTCGCCGGAATGACGAGCAAAGACTTGTTCAGACCTTCCTTAGCGGTAGGAAATAAAACAGGAAAAGCGGATCAGTAAAAAAGCATCGCGTGCGGGTCACTCAGTGGACATAAACGGCAGCCCGATCGCTCGGGCTGCCGTTGCACCGTCCATTTTTTCTCACTACACCGCCCGGGTAGCGGAGCCCGTGGTCACTCGTGGATGCTGAGCGAGATCAACCCCAGCCCCATCTTCCGACTATCGGCCGCGGTCGGTTTGGAGGACCTGGGAACGCTGATCTCGATCGTGTCGGCGCCCTGAAGTCCGTCGAAGACCAGTTCAGCGGTCTGATCCTGGCCACCCTGCAGGACGAAATCCTGCTGCTTTCCGCCAACCCGCACGGCCACCTTGTCCTGGACATTGAGGCCGAAAAAATCACGAACCTTGAGTTTCAGCGTGAACTGCTGGGGCAACGGATCTTTGAACCGCAACTTGGCTTCGGCACCGAGACTGGCGTCGGTCCAGCGACCCCACGCTTCGGCCACCGAGATACCCGAAACCTCGGTGATGAACTCCGGGTAGCCCGGCTTGGCGAAGTCAACGCCCTCCGCAAGCGTCGCGCTATAGCGCGGTTCGAGCGGGTTCGTATTAGCGGGGGCGGCTACCTCCGCCTGCCCTGTCGGGGCGGCGGGGGCGGGCGATTCGGTGTCCTGCCCGCAGCCGGCCAACATGGTGAGGCCACTTAAACAAACCGTTAGCAACAAGGCCTGGCGATTGAGAATTTTCATTGGTTCATTGATCCTTGGTTGTGGGATGGCCGTGCATGATACGCGGTTAAAGCTCGTTAGGCGCGGAAAACCGTCTCGGAAATAGCCTAGCCAGCAGGGTCCTGCTGACCTGCCGGTTCCAACGCAGTGATGCAATCAGGGTGCGCACGCTGGTCTCGCGTGCGAAACGGACCGGATTCGTCCGTTCGTCCACCCTGCCCCGCACTACCACATTGGCGTACTTGTAGAGCCAGTCCTCCGGCACTTTGTCGAAATTCCGTCGGAACATGTCGTTGATTTCGTGGTGCACGGCGGCCGAGGCCCTCATCGTCTTGTTGTCCGGGTACAGCCGGGATCCGGCTAGTTTCTCCGGCAGGTATGCGAACCGCGCGCCTCCGCGCGCCAAACGGAGCCAGTACTCGTAGTCCATGCAATATTGCAGGGATTCGTCCAGCAATCCGTACCGGGAAACCACGCTGCGTCGGAAAAACAGCGCGGGTTGGCAGATGAAACAGGTGTCCATTAACCTCGATGGATTCCATTGCTCGGTTGGATATTCTTCAAAAGCAAAATCGTCAACGTCGATATGGTCTGCCATGCCATACACCACGTCCACATCAGGATTGCTATCGAAGAAATTGATAACCCGCCCGAAGGCATCAGGGTAATAGATATCATCCGAATTCAACCAGCCGATGATTTCTCCATCGGTGGCCTGGATGCCCTTGTTG
>JANONW010000387.1:0-1820 GCA_031421065.1 Prolixibacteraceae bacterium | reverse complement strand
CTGTAGATGGTAATTTGATGTCATTTTTGACAACTTTGCCCCACTTTCGCGTAGAGATTTGGGAAATTTGACCTTTTTGCAGAGGAGTCATTAAACTTTTCTTAAATGTTGGTTTGTTTTCAATTAAGTGAGAGTTATCGGAGCTAGAGGAGCGAATCACATACCGGCCAGCAGACGGGTTGGTTCACCTCGTCTGTTGTTTGTGTCCGAATAGCTTCAACATGGTTGGAAGGAGTACGAATGTTAGATCACTGGTTATATGTCGGATTGTTTTTTGTGATTGCCTTGTTCTTGCCGGGTGCCGCTATTTTCATCGCGGGCCTGCTGGGGCCGCACAAATCGCACCCCCTCAAACGATCTGTGTATGAATGTGGTATCGAAACCGTCGGCGAAACCCGCATTCAGTTCAGGGTTCAATATTATATTTATGCGTTAGTTTTCCTCGTCTTTGACGTGGAAGTAGTGTTTTTATACCCGTGGGCCGTGGCGTACAACCAGTTTGGTTTGTACGCTGTGTTAGAAGGCGTGTTATTCGCGCTCATTCTGGCAGGCGGTCTGGTGTATGTCTGGAAGAAGGGGTCGCTCGAGTGGAAGTAGATTTCCATCTAGAGAGGGAGTGAAACAAGATGCCAAATTTTTGGGATAACCCGTTTGGTTTCATTGCCGAATGGCTGCGCACGTTGTTGTTGGGATGGGGTGTTCCGGCGGGCGTAGCTGATTTTTTGCTTGCCCTGCTTAGCGCGTTTACCATTTCACTGCTGGCAATGCTGTTCGTAATTTTCTTGATTTGGTACGAACGCAAGCTGTTGGGCCGCATTCAGGATCGCCTGGGTCCGAACCGCGTGGGTCCTTGGGGAATCTTCCAATCCTTCGCGGATATGTTGAAGATTTTTACCAAGGAATACATCACCCCCGATGGGGCCGATGTCGTGCCCTACAACCTGGCTCCCATCCTGTCGGTAGCGTCTGTGCTGATGGTATGGGCAGTGATCCCGTTCACCATTAACATGGTGGGGGTCGACCTGCAGGTGGGCCTGTTGTATGTAATTGCTGCTGGCGGGTTTAGCGAATTGGCAATCATGATGGCCGGGTGGGGATCGAACAATAAGTACGCCATGCTGGGCGGTTTTCGAGCCGTGGCCATGCTGATATCTTATGAAGTACCGATGATTATCACGCTGCTGGTGCCGGTCATGCTGGCTGGAAGTATGAACCTGAACGAGATTGTCAAGGCGCAGACCGTGCCATTCATTCTCACTGCGCCCGTAGCGGCGCTGATCTTCTTCATCACTCAGGTAGCCGAATCAGGCCGCTCACCGTTCGACGTGGTAGAAGCCGAGTCCGAACTGGTATCAGGCTTTAACACCGAATATTCGGGTCTGAAGTTCGGTATGTTCTATGTGGCCGAATTTCTGCATGCTTTCACCATTTCGATGCTCTTCTCTACCCTGTTCTTGAGTGGATGGCGTGGCCCGGGGGCAGAGCAGTTTCCGCTGTTGGGGCTGGTTTACCTGGTCATCAAAACCTTCGCGGTGTACTTTGTGGTGATCTTGTTCCGTGGTTCGCTGCCGCGTTTCCGCATCGATCAGATGCTCAGTCTAAACTGGAAGGTTCTCACCCCGCTCGCGCTGGTTGCAGTCTTCATGACCGCTTTGGTTGATAAGAGCCTGCAAGCGGTGGGTTTGGCCGGAAATCAGTTGGGGGTGGTGCTGGTGCGTACGGCGGTGCTGCTGGTGGCCAATTTCTTGTTGATGTGGGCTGCAGGCCAGATGTTTGGTAAGGCCACCCGCATGGTGCGCCAGGTGGTCTCGAAAGAGCGC
>JANONW010000386.1:0-7552 GCA_031421065.1 Prolixibacteraceae bacterium | reverse complement strand
TGGTGTCTACCTTGGATGTCATATTTCTTACTTAGATATGTTGTAATTTCTTGTAAGATAATGATATTCAGGGTATTATCCAAATTTAAAAGAACTTATTTTGCTTATAATCAGATATTTATATTTTTGTCATGTACTAAGGTTGCTTTTAGAAGGATTAAAGGCAGGTTTCAATCCTGCACCGGAGGCTTTACTGTAAATATCAAATGAGATGGAAAAGGAAAAGAAAACATCCCGCAATCGGGGAAAAGGAGGACGCCCGCAGGAGGACGATCCCGCCACACATTGTGTAATGGTGCGCTTTACCAGTACGGAGAACGCACAGTTCCTGACCTTGTTCGAGCAGTCGGGTATGCACGCCAAAGCGCTTTTTATCAAGGCACGGGTGTTCGATCAAACGTTCCGTGTGGTGAAAACAGACCGCGCTACACTCGAATACGTGACCAAACTGACTTCGTTTTACGCGCAATACCGTGCGCTGGGCGTCAATTATAACCAAGTGGTAAAGGAGCTACATTCGCATTTTTCGGAGAAAAAGACACTGGCTTTGCTGTATAGATTGGAAAGTATTACAAGGGAACTGGTGGTACTTAGCGAGCAAATTGTAAAGCTTTCTCAGGATTTTAAAGAGCAGTTTATGATGAAATAAATCAGGGAAAAATCATTCAGAATCAACAATAATTGGGAAATGATAGCCAAAATAAACACTGGGAATAGCCTTTACGGGGCGCTGGCTTACAACCAGGAGAAGGTAGACGAAGGAATGGGAAAAGTCCTGGCCTCGAACATTGTTTGTGAGCCGATAGATGGATACTTCAGTGTGCAGGGATGTGCTGCGGATTTTGCCCGCTGGTTGCCATCACCAGAGCATCTGCCGACTAAAAAACCGGTAATACACATTTCGCTTAACCCGCACCCTGATGATAAACTGACAGACAACCAACTGGCGGACATTGGCAGGGAATACATGGAGCGGTTGGGTTACGGCAGTCAACCTTATCTTATTTTCAAGCATGAGGATATCGGGCGCGAGCACATTCACATTGTTTCCCTTCGGGTGAATTGTGACGGTAAACTGATAAAAAATAGTTTCGAGCATAAACGCAGTAAGGAGATTACCGAACTGCTGGAACAGAAATATGGATTGATTCCGGCGGAAGGGCAAAAGCAACCGGAACTATGGCAACTTACACAGGTAGATCCGGCGAAAGGCAACCTGAAAAAACAGATTTCGGCTGTAATAAAACCGTTGGTGAATACCTATAAGTTTCAGACCCTAGGCGAGTACCGGGCTTTACTTTCGCTGTATAATATCGGTTTGGAAGAAGTAAAAGGAGAAGTAATGGGAAAACCATACCGGGGATTGGTGTATTCAGCACTGGATAAGGATGGGAATAAAGTCGGCACACCGCTAAAATCTTCCTTGTTTGGTAAATCGGTTGGTTACGACGGGTTGGAAAAACAGATGGTGAAATCCGGAGAACAGATAAAACAGCAAGGCCTCAGGGAACGCACACGGACGGTAGTTATAGGTGCTGTGAATACCGCCACTAGTGAAAGTGAATTACGGGCAAAATTGCGGGTAGTAAACATTGATCTGGTATTACGCCGAAACGATCAGGGGCGTATTTATGGGGTTACCTTTATCGACCACAAAGACCGCTGTGTATTTAATGGTTCCCGCCTTGGGAAAGAGTTTTCGGCCAATGTGTTTAATGATCGTTTCGGCGGGCCGCAACATGCGCCTGCCGATTTGCAGAAAACTTTAATCCCGGAAGATCCCTTCCGCATTGAAAAAACAACCGTCTCTGACATCGGCGATGTAATGAGCGGCCTGCTTGCTTTCCTGTCCCCTGAACCTGTAAGTATTTCTGATGATAACAACCGTCCAATGAAGAAGAAACAAAAGAAAAAACGGAGGTACGGGAGGCAGGATGGAAGTCTTACTTAGTCCCTGATCTTATCCATTGCTGTTTGAATGGTATTCCTTGTTTCCTTGGTAATATCCTGTTCATTGGCAATTGTGTTCCACTGGTTTATAGCCTCCTGAACCTCTTCGATAATGGAGCCCGGATTTTTCAACCCAAAATGTGTGGACAGTTTCAATAGCTCTTTTCGTCCCGGATTTTTACTTTCCCCCCCTATCATGGTACTGTGAAACCCGTAGCCGGAATATGAAAAGGTCAGGTCGTAGGCCGGGGCAAACTGCCATTCCCCTTTGGCATTCATCAGAAAGGAGAAGTTCTTGCTGTGATCGTCCCGGTTATGCGAATACACATTGAATGCTGCCAGCCTGAAAACTTTTTCATAAGCTTTCACGTGTTTTTCCAGCCGGAAAGCGCAATCCATCAAATGCCCGTAATCCATCGTACTCATCCTGAAGTTGTCATGCATAAGGCCGGACGCGGTGTGTGTATGCAGACGTTTATCAGCTATCCGGTCAAACCGCTTTGTCCCAAAATATACCTGTCCTGATTTCCCTTTAAAAAGGCGGCATTCGCTCATTTCGATGCCTGCCAACAGCGCCATTTTGTGATAGGCAAATTCAATATTTGCAATCTCCCTGTTATCAGATGATGACGGGAATTTGATGATCCATTCGTCATAGCCTTCCGGTATGTTGTCCAACCCATGTATCAGGTCGTTGGTCAACGGGTTATATGCGGCAAGAATCTTTGGCCTGGCGCCGCCGGAAGAGCCTCCCAGGATAAATAATTCTTCGATGATCTCAGAACTGGTCCCCTGGAGTATGTGGTTCATTTCAGCGGCAAGGATGTCCAGTTCAGGAACAAGGCCTGCTGTCTTTTCAGGTTCAATTTCCGGTGTGTACACAAGGGCTCCCATTCCCCGGATGCCGACATAAGCCAACCGGTCCAAAGGTGTTATGCTTGCAATTTCAATCCCTTTGGCAGATAAGGAGCGATCCAGTAACAGCCTGCCCCAGCCGTCTGGCAAGGAGTCGTTGAACACTCCGAACAATCCGTCGAAAGGTTGTTTCCCTGCACTTACTATTTCCGCTGAAAAGGGGAGTTTTATGGGCGAAAGATTAAGCCCGGTTTTAAGAAAGTCAGAGTTGTACCTGAAATAGATCTTTTGGTCGGAAAGCACCAGTTCCCCAATTTCAAACCTGTTCCCTTCGAGAAGCAGTGATACGAATAATTTATTGATACCGGCCATTGGTAATTGCTTATTCTGTAAATAGTTTTTTAACGTCATCAAGGTTTTCTTTTACAAGCAGGAGGTTGTTAAATTCATTCAACCGTCCTAAAAGGTGCGTCAGTTTCAGCAGCGAACCCAACGATATTTTACCGGTGACCTCAAAACGCTTTAAACTGCCAAGGGAAACGCCCGAACGTTCGGCCATTTCTTCCTGCGACATTTTTAGTTGTTTTCGCAGGATGCGGTGTCTTTCAGCCAGGGCTTTACTTACCTCCGGCGGTGTTGGTTCTAATGAATACATCATGTATAGTTAAAATATTATCCAAATATAATTAAAAATGACAAATATAACTAATATATTATCTATTAATATTTTCCTGTTTGTTTTTAGGCTGAGTTCTATATTTTGTCTGAATCCCTTTATTCCCCGGCACATTTACCCAATAGTCTTAAAAAGGTATTTGATCTGACAAATAGCTCCTTAATATTTTGATTTGCCAGCCAGCAGTTTTTCATTCATAATGCGTTGTTCTAGAATGTAAATCAATCTATATTTTGTATCAATTGAGCATTGTGAATATTGCTTATCTCATTCCAATAGAAGAAAGCTTCCACGTTGGTCTTTTTAAGCTTGTTGAGTTTTGTAGGCATAGGTTCTCGAATAACTGCTTCCCGCAAAGGCTCAATATTTTGAGCTTCGACTATCGGGGTGGATCATAATTTATTGGTCTTTAATAGTTCCTCTACTACCTGCTTTCTTCCCCGTCGGGTAGCATAGCGTAATAGTTTGTTTTTATTAATACTGTGTTTTTCAAAAATTGTGGTATAAACATAGTTTATTTCTACTCCCTGCAAAAAAGAAAATTCTACATCTCCGACAATATCTACAAGAATCTTTTCAATAGTGGGAGTGTTTATTCCTTCAACCAGTTGTAATGGGGATTCTGATATTAACGGGCGAATAATAATAGCCTGGTTGGTATTAATATATCTTTCAAAATCGGTTAATGACGGCATGAGATAGACCCTTTTGGTGCTATCAGAATTTAAAAAATTGAAAATAGATTCGGCAACCTCACGTTCTACATCCACAAGCACAAAACTCAAACTGGGAATGTGGTGCATGTATGACAAAAGAGCTGAACCCGGCCAAATGCAGTAATCAGCAAAAGGAAACTGTGTTTTTATTTGCTGATTAATATTTTTTATTTCTTCGGAACAAACAATCGAAAAATCTTTCTTTGCATTATCCGGCAATGTATAAATACCACGCTCAAGCCTAATTAATTGACCTGATTTTAAAAGACGGTTTAGTTGCTCGGAAAGTGAGCTCGGATATCCAATCTGATTATGAATCTTCAGATTAGTAATCAAATCTTTTCGAGAAAACACTTTATGAGTAAAGGCAAAGTTTAAAATGTCATTAGTTGTAACCATGTGAATTTAATCTACGGACAAATATATCACAATTTTGGCAATGATGTCTATTCATTGCCAAAATTGTGATATATAATACAATTGCAATTCGTCTATATAACAATGACTTCCCTGATTTATCTTTAAACATTCACGGCCATAAGTGTCCACCTCAATGCCAGAAGCTGCCAGATCGCTGTAAATCCCCAACTGCACCTGATCATCTTCTACTTTCGCATCCCAAACAGTTAAGACAAGATCATTATGCAACAGGAAGACGATTTAAGAGGTTTGGCAAAGGTTATGGAGTTTATGCGGGCCATCAGCATTTTACTGGTGATTATCCATATTTACTGGTTTTGTTACCGGTTGGTTCATGAGTTGAATATGAATATTGGAGTGGTCGATAAAATCCTTTTGAATTTCAACCGGACCACGGGACTGTTTACCTCCATCTTTTGGACAAAACTGTTTTCAATCGTTTTCCTTGCACTATCGTGTTTAGGTACTAAAGGTATCAAAGAGGAAAAAGTTACCTGGGTAAAGATTTATGTGTTCTTAACCATTGGGTTTATCCTCTTTTTTATGAACGGATGGATATCTGGACTGCCTTTGCCGGCAACGGTTTGTACTTCCTTTTATATCCTGACCATGAGTGTGGGGTATATATGCCTGCTGACTGCAGGTTCATGGATGTCGCGCCTGCTGAAGAACAACCTGATGGAGGATGTTTTCAATACCGAAAACGAATCGTTCATGCAGGAAACCCGGTTAATCGAAAATGAGTATTCGGTCAACCTGCCAACCCGTTTCTATTACCGCAAGAAATGGAACAATGGATGGGTCAATGTAGTAAACCCCTTTCGTGCATCCATTGTGCTGGGTACACCTGGTTCCGGTAAGAGTTATGCGGTGGTAAACCAGTTCATCAAACAACAGATCGAAAAAGGCTTTTCCCTATATATTTATGACTTCAAATTTCCGGATTTATCGACTATTGCTTATAACCACCTGTGTAACCACCGCAAAGGCTATAAAAAGGTTCCGAAATTCTATGTTATCAACTTCGACGACCCTTCGCGTTCACACCGGTGCAACCCTATCAACCCGTCGTTTATGAGCGATATATCGGATGCTTACGAAAGCGCCCACACCATCATGCTCAACCTGAACAGAACATGGGTACAGAAGCAGGGCGACTTCTTTGTGGAATCCCCGATTATCCTGTTTGCTGCCATTATCTGGTACTTGCGCATTTACAAAGACGGACAGTATTGCACGTTCCCTCATGCCATCGAATTTTTAAATAAACGCTACGAGGATATTTTCCCGATTCTGACTTCATACCCTGAACTTGAAAACTACCTGTCGCCTTTTATGGATGCCTGGCTGGGCGGGGCGCAAGACCAGTTGCAGGGGCAGATTGCAAGTGCCAAAATCCCGTTATCCCGGATGATAAGCCCGCAACTGTACTGGGTAATGAGCGGTGACGAATTTACCTTGGACATTAATAATCCCGACGACCCGAAAGTATTGGTGGTGGGCAATAATCCTGACAGGCAGAATATTTATGGCGCTGCCCTGGGCCTATATAATTCCCGTATCGTGAAGCTGATCAATAAAAAGGGGCAATTAAAGAGTAGCATCATCATTGATGAGTTGCCAACGATTTACTTCAAAGGTTTGGATAACCTGATTGCCACTGCCCGAAGCAACAAAGTTGCCGTATTGTTGGGTTTTCAGGATTTCTCGCAGCTTAAACGTGACTACGGTGACAAAGAGGCCGCCGTGGTAATGAACACGGTTGGGAATATTTTCAGTGGTCAAGTAGTAGGAGAGACAGCCAAAACATTAAGCGAACGTTTCGGAAAAGTGTTGCAAAAACGTCAGTCAATGACCATCAACCAACGGGAAAAGTCAACATCCATAAGCACGCAAATGGATTCGTTAATCCCACCTAGCAAAATATCAAACCTTACACAGGGTATGTTCGTAGGTGCTGTGGCCGACAATTTTGATGAACGTATCGAACAGAAGATTTTCCATGCCGAAATGGTGGTTGATTCTGCAACGGTTGATGCTGAAACTAAAGCCTACCAGGAGATTCCGGTAATTACCAACTTTATTGATGGGCAGGGCAATGACCGGATGAAGGAAATGATTCAGGAAAACTACAACCGCATAAAAGCAGAAACCAAACAGATGGTCAAAGATGAACTGGAACGAATAAAAAACGACCCCGAGCTGGCACACCTGTTGCAACAACAAGAGTAAGTACAGCTTTATCAGCCTTATTCCAGAGAAGTTTTCATTGATTAAAATCAAAACGGTATTGATATTTCTTCTAATCCGACCGGTCTAAGCCTCTTTATTTTTCTCGTCTGTGCCTGGACTCTTTGTTGTCGTCCCGTTCCATTTTGTTTTCAAGGGAACTTTTCAGTTCGTCAAGGAACAGAGTCCGGCTGTTGGCCCGGATACGCATCACACCGTAAGTTGAGAAGAAATTGCCCGGTTTCATGTCAAACAGATTGAAAAAAAAATTTACCATTGCGGTAATGGATACCTCTCCGTTATTGATCGCACGTCGTTCGTGCAGGGCCATGGCCATTTCCAAAAGGCCTATTCCATCTGCTGTCCATTGCAGTGAAAAGTCGGTTTTTGCCTTTTCTGGCATATGGGATTTGTGATCGGTTTGATGAACCCGCAACCATTCGATAGAGCTTTCAACAGCCAAAATAGCTTTGAACAAATAGTGTCCGGCAACTACATTTTTTTTTCACACCCCTTGCCTTATACTCCTCTTTTAATTCCATCAGTTCTACATGTGTATAATTAAGGTAACTACTCAGGACTTCTTTTTTTTCAGAAACTGGGTTAAATAAGAATCGTCTATTTTATTCTTAACTCGTTTTGCGTTGAATGGGTTAGAAAAAGCAGGTTTGTTTTCATTTAGGCGATTGTCGTTGAGGTTAAATTT
>JANONW010000385.1:0-2560 GCA_031421065.1 Prolixibacteraceae bacterium | reverse complement strand
TTTAAGCTGGTCGTTGCCATTACCGCCGTCTAGGATGTCAACATCTGCGCCGCCAATGAGAATGTCATTGCCCGCATCGCCATTGAGGGTGTTTTGGTCAGCACCGCCTAAAAGAATATCATCGCCATCACCACCGTTGAGTGAATCGTTTCCTGCATTGCCCACCAGCAAATCGGCTTTATTACCGCCCGTGAGATTGTCATTGGTAGCACCGCCCAGCATAAAAGCACCACGGTTGTGGGTGTCGGTGGTGTTCATACCTGTTGTACCTGCTTGCACATACCAATCGCGCATGTTAGGTAGCGCAGATTGAATGAGCTGCTTTTCTTCTACGGTGAAAGGGTCAAGTACATTGAGGTAATTGAGAAAATATGCGTAGCCCTTGGCTTCTTTTAGCTCAACAGGTGTACTTTGGGTAAAAGCTTCAAGAATCTTTTGTGAGACATCGGCCATATCAAACGTGACGCCACCTGTAACATCGGTAAATAGATGTTTGGTCGCATCTTTGGCAGCAGGCGTATCTTCGTAATACATTTGCATAGCGAAGGCGGTAAGCGCCTTGCTGATGTAGTTTAAGTCTGGGTTGAAAGCATTACTATCGTTCATGGTGAGGCCGCCGTCTTGGGCGAGCTTCCATAAATCGGCAGTGAAGCGGGTGATCATATTATCCGCTTGAATTGCAGGTGCTGTCGCGCCTAGTCGAGACACAGCAACTCCAGAAAATCCTTGTTGGTGCTGAACGAGATGTTCTACAAAGTTTCTTTCAGTAGCATTGCCTATGTCGATAGGACGTCCAAACAAATTCTGGTCAAACATCATTGGCAACAGGTTATTTAGCTTGAGCGTTACGGCATCCAGCGTCTCTCCCAGTACGACGCTAGTTTTATTGCTGAGTAAAAATGCAGTAAGCAGCCCCTGAGAGTGCAAATTAACTGGCGATGTACTGCCTGAGTTTACGATATTGGTCTGCGTTCCTATTCTAAACCCAGAAGTCACAAGCGAGAGAAACTCTCCTTGTACATTAATATTAGTTACATTACTTGCGTTTGGAATCGTATTATTTGGAGCGCTGATAAAGTCTGAAAGTCCTAAAAGATCTGTAGAGCTATATCCTCTGTCTAGTAAATAAATTTTAAGGATAGTGGCAATAGCTTGATTTGCGGAGTTTGCGAATGGCGCTTGGTCAAACGTAATCGCCTGCTCATTAAAAAATACTGCCATTAGTGAGGCCAATCCCCCACCTAGACTATGCCCAGTGAAACTAATGTTTTTAGTTGGGTTGGCTGCTTTAACTTCAAGGTAATACTCCGCTGCCTGATATAGCTGAGGAGATAATTCACCTGTTATCGTTGTAAGACCTAAAACAATATTATTTGCCCAATCTGGAATAGATGTTGGATTTGTACCTGCATACGAAATAACAATATCGCCTCCATTTACAAACGATACAGCCTCAAAACTGGCAGATAATCCACTAGGAAGTTGATAATTAAATGGTATCCAGCCCGCTGGGGTTGGCAATTCGTTGATTATGTTGCGACTAGATACATAGACCGAACCTGCCATTAATGCGTAGTCAATTTGCTGTTGTGTAGTCATGTTTTTTCGCTTTCTAGAATGGTACAGTTTGTGATATTAATTATTAATTTTTACTTATTTAGTACCTGATGGTTTAATTGGCTCAGGTGCTTTTGCGCCACCTGGCGATTGCCAGCCGCCGCCTTTCATTGGTTTCAAGCAGCCTTTTATGATGCTCGCTATTGGTTCTCGCAGGATGGTGCGATATTCAGGCTGCGGATACTCCTCAACAATTGCTTTAATCATTTCTACTGTCATAAAACGTTTACCAGATTGTTCTACCTTAAAATCTGGCATAGAAAAAATTAAGTTGGTTGTTTTGATTTCATTTGGTAATGATTCCAATGGGATACGTTGCCATCTATTGTCAATAAACTTGAAAATTACGTAAGGTGGATTTGGGCAGCCCCATTTAGAGAAAGATATGATTCCCATAGGGTTTGCTACTAAGTACGCCGCACCACTTTTAATGTCCAATACCATTGGTAAAAAATTTGCCCCACCTAAATCTTCACTGTAATGGTCTTCCCATGTAACTTTTTGTTTTGTATTTGGCATGGTGAAAGTCAAACTTTGTTCTTTATATCCTGGCTTCTGCCCAATCTCGTGACGCCCGCCACGCTCAACTGAACGCTCTACGATAATCTTACTGCCATCATGCAGCAGCACCTCTTCTTTCCAGCTAGATTTTCCAGCCCCGCACGCAGTTAAGCTCACACCCAGAAGCAACGAAAAACCAATTGTTTTAAACACCTTCAAGCAATAACCATTATTCATGCTGCCATCCTCCATTCGTTGTCATTTGCTACTGTTTTTTGTGTATTTAAGTTAAATAATGAGTGCCCTGCAGACCAATATCCATGCGGGTTACAGGGCAGCATATTTGAGGTTTTATAGTATAATTTGATTGTTTTATTGCCTTCATCACTGTTTGGGTTATCAGCATCGCCTTCTAGGCAATCGTTATCTTTGCCGTTAGCGC
>JANONW010000384.1:0-4195 GCA_031421065.1 Prolixibacteraceae bacterium | reverse complement strand
TTTTGCATCTGAAATGAAATCTTTGTAGGTCACATTGCCGACAGAGGAAGAATAGTTGTCAGTATTAATTTTACTTGAATTAATGCCTGCCTTTATGCCGAGTGAGAATGGCAATTGTGCATAAGTCGACAGAACCACTGTAATTAAGGTTATTGTCAAAATTGTTTTTCTCATGATCTTGATTTTTTGAGTATTATTTATTGATGTAAACATCCCATGCAATCCAGTCAACAATGTTCGTGGCAAAATAAACCTGACGCATTGATACGAATAAATTATACTGCGTTGTAAAGGTTTTCGTGTGCTCTTAGAGGCTAAACCTCAATCCAATATTTACCCCAAAACTGCCAAAGGGGAATTTTTGTTTTAATTCTTGTCTTGGTTGCGAATCTGGGCGTGGAGCGTCCCTGTTATAACTGGAAACAAATACTGTTTCCCTCTGTCTTATTGTCATACCGGACAACTCGTTAGCGCCATTGTCAGTAGCTTCTGTTAATTCTCCATTAGTTGGTGCATAAGATAAATTTACCATATTTAGTTCACCAAAAAATGACATTTTTTCACTCAGGCTATACAACGCGCCTACCCCTGCATTTAATCCAAATGCTAATCCACCGTTTAATTTTTCTTTCCGAATCTCTATATCAGTACCATCATTATCAATATATTCAGACATTATAGAACCGGAACCAATTACGAACCCGAATTTTGCATAAGGATTAATTTTTTCAAACCCAGATGCAATAACAAGAGTTGGATTAATTCTTAACATATTTGATGATAAAGTATAATCTGTTGTGCCAACCGTTGGTATGCCAAGCGGTGTGTCGCCATCATATAAATCCTGTGCTTTTGATTTGCCGCCTAACAGGTAAGAAAGACCTAATTCGGCTCCAATGTTTTTATTAAACATATACCCCAAAGCACCTCCAATATTTACTCCACTTCCTAATGATAGGTTTACTTGCTCATCGGTGCGAGAATTAAGTACATCCGTAGAATTGTAAAAGTTGTTCAAATTCTGAGAACTCATGCTAAGCCCATATCCGGCATTAATATTTACATATGCCCCTTGCGCAAAAAGGTTATTTGCAAACAAACTGATTACAAATACCATCAACAATGGTTTAAAATAATTCATTTTCATTTTTTATAAATTTATAATTCCCTACTTATCAGGCTATTAGGTGTCACCCCGTTTTTCAAGTGGTTTCTGGACTCCACATTTTGCATTTCAATATTCGAGAGACCCCCCTGACAACCTTATTTATTCTTACCGTGCCCTCGGCCATTATTGCCTTTACCTTTACCACGGTTATCTTCATGGTCACCACGGCCGCCTTCGTTATAAAATTTTGCCTTTGAGTTTCCTTTTCCTGGCTTCTCCCCAATGTTTTTTTGCGCTTTGCCGCGGTAGCCTTTTGCATATTTCATTTTATGGTCTTTAAAATGAGTATAAGGAGCGTTGCCGCGATAGTCATTCATCACTACTTTATATCCACGATACAAGTCATAATTTTTGTACCGCCCGGGAAGATAAGCCCTATGAACCCAGGCTCCCCTCTCATAATAAATAAACATCGACGATGGAACATCATAATAGGCTTCCACATCAGGCAGGTAGTAATATTTAACATCGTTATATCCGACAGGGCCCCACTTCGGCGGTGAACCAATGTTTAGATTAATTGAAATTTGGGCAAGCGCCGGGCTTGCAAAAAACAACACAATACCGAAAACGATTAATTTTAATGCTTTCATCTTATTTGATTTTAATTTTGAATTAATTTATGAAATAGCCATGAATAAGTAATCATGGCTATTTCATAAAAATTAACGAATTGCAATGCCAATAGTTGAGACACCCGTTGAAAGGTCGAGGAATAATCCAACATTATTACTTAGGTGGTATTCTGCCCCTATATGTAAATCAAGAAATAAAGGGCTTCTTTTTTTATAAAATCCTTTATCACCAACATAGCGACTATCCCATGTTGTATTTACCATGGCAAATCCTAATGAACCTGCCAGATAAAAATCCCATTTGGAATTTGCGTTGAGTATTTGATCAAAATAGTATGTGCCTTTAGCACCGATCGGGATAATTGTTTCCTGATAGTAATAATCATTGTTATCCCAGTATTTCTTGTATGTATAAAAACTGACAAAAGGAGCTAATGTGAAATCTTTGGCCACATCAAATTCATAGTTGATATGAAAAACCGGCACTGAACCCCCTACATATCCATAATATCCGATGCCCAATCCTAAGTTTAGGGTATTTCCATAACTTCCGGTAGAATTTGCTTTCTGAGCTGAAACATTAAAACTTAACACCGCAACAAATAACAGCGAAATGATAATTGATTTTTTCATGATTTTTTGTTTTTAAATTGTAAATATAATTTAAAGGCAAAGATACCATTTAAATTGGAGAAGGTTGCATAACCATGACGAAATGTTTCATTATTAACAAATAAACCATAACATGTATATATGTTGCCACAAAACAAAAGCCACATTTTATTGCCATCAGGGGATCCCAAAGCCTGGGCCCCCCTTGACAAAGTTTTGAAAACTATAGTCTATTTTATGATAAATAAACCCTGTTGATCTTCACTGACCGAAATTAATTTCCAACCTAATGCAGTGTTGTCGTCTTTACTTGCATAAATCCTCCACCGGTAGGTGCTCTTCGATTTAAGTGTAGTAGCATTTCCATCTGAGTTGTAAACAATGCTCAACTTCTCTTTCGGAATAAGCGGACTATTTTTGGTTATTATTGTTCCGGTTTTTGTAAATCCCCCCCAGACAACATTACCATTAATATCCGAAACTTCGATTACATAATCGCTTGTACTGGAATATGCCTGCCACGTAAATGTTGGTAAACCTATTACCTCCACCGGTATTGTGGTGGTTAATGCATTTGTAGGGCTTACTAACTTTACAGCCCCGGTAACGCTAAAACTCTGTGCAACTGCATTCCCTGTGATAGGTACAATTGGTTCGCCATTTTTTAAAATCCAGTCGGGATCTACTACGTAAGTATCGTTTGAGTAAGATGCCCTTGCAATGTATGTTCCATTAGGCACTTTGGCAATTGAGTATGTTCCTCCTACCGTTTTTGTTACTAATCCGGGAATGGTTTCTTTTGTCAAAGGGTTTATTAAGGTCACATCAACTTCCCCGCTATTGGTCGCTAAAAAAGAGACTGTACCTGTAACACTTCCTGTGGCTCCTAATGTCATAGTAATATTTTTGTCTGTACTCTCTATACTTGCAGTAACCGCGACGCTCTGCGCAATGGAATTATAATTTGCCATAAAGCCTTGTAGCTGATATGCTGCAGCTGGCACATTGTAAATGTAATATGTTCCGTCTGTTCCGGTAACCGATGAATAACCGTTGTTGAGGTAACTCGCAACAACAAGTACACCGGCTACTGCAGTTCCTCCTCCTGACGTTACTTTACCTGAAATACTGCCTCCATTGGTTACACTGCTTGTTTGCATTTGAAAATCATTAACAGTTTCTATCCCCAATGCCACTGTAACAGTAACAGGAGTAGTACCTGTTGCCGGAATGCCATTATATCCTTGTTTGCTTAAATTAAGATAATAAGCACCTGGAGATAATGGGATTTGGTATGTGCCGTTACTTAGAGTAAGAACGGAATTACCGATTGGAGCATTCGTATTGGCATCATAGACTGTAACCCTTACATTTCCTAGCACCTGGCTATTGGAGCTTGCAGTTACTGTTCCCTTTAAGGTTCCGGTTGTGGGAGTAGGAGTAGGATCATCACTGTTCTTCTTGCATGATGTAGAAATCATTCCTACAACCATGGCTAACACTACAATTATTCTTAACGTTTTCATTTTTACAATTTTTATTAATTATTAAAAAACACTTATGATAGATTATTTACTCGTACTAAAATTGAGATAACGAAGCACCTTCTGCTATCAGATAGGCAGGGTCAAATACCTGAAACCCGATGGATGTTTGGTTCAAATTCATAGCTATCGTCAACAGATGTATGCCATTGAAGAGTGAGGTTTCTTTTTTCCTTTATTAATTTCAGGTTGTTTTCGATTTCGGTAAAAGGCATAGCAATATCTGTGCCAATTGGATAAAAATGTGTTAAAGCGTTGTTTATTAAATTGTTGTATATAAATGGGCAGAATCTGGT
>JANONW010000383.1:0-1688 GCA_031421065.1 Prolixibacteraceae bacterium | reverse complement strand
GATAAATTCTCCGCGTGCTGTAAAAACTTTTCTTGTCTTTTGTCGTCAGTTGAATTGTCGTCCGAACTCTCCGCGTAAACAAATCTTCATCGTCTTGGACGTACTGTCCGCGGAACAAATTTACCGCCTTGCATACAACGTTGGTGTATGTGACGTAGCCGGGAATAGGAGGGCTTGGCAATGTAGCGAAGCGAAATGCCAAGACCGACCAGTTGCGACCTGTCCCACGACCACAATGTAAATAAAGAAACCGAAAGTATTGAGGACACCGAACCCCGGCTATGGCACATACATTGTGTTGCCAGCAGTTTCTATTTCAACTTTATTTCTTTGTCCAATTTCCCCTTTGTCCAATAGTAAAATCCAGAGTCGTTATCCGTGTTTCTAGTTGTCCGGTAAATCCGAAGCGTATTATCTGTCCGCTCCCAACCGAAATATTGAATGTCACCGTTCTTTGTCCGTACACCAAATGCGTCAAACTCAAATGGTGTATGTGTCTCAAATCCTATCCACAATTTATCAATTTTTAAGTCCTTGTCAGCTTTGAGGTACTTGTCAAAGAAGAGCGATTTAAAATAGCTTTCGAACTTCTTTTCATCTGTTACAATATCAAGTTTGTCGGTAGGTTTTACTCTTCTAAAAATTACGGTCAAGAAATTCCCCTTTGTCGTCATTTTGATTAAGTCTGAATTCTTGATGTACTCAAACTTTGGTTCAAAGCTAATATCAGATGTCGTAGTAAAATGAGATGCGTCAATTACTGCAATTTTCTCTTTTGCTCCTCCGTCCATACAACCGAAAAGAACTAGCGTGTCAGGCGAGATTTCGAGTACCGCTGTCCCATAAAATTCATTTATCCATGGCGAAAGCTTTCCTTTAATTTTAGTCGAGTCAAACAGTGAAGTATTAATCCATTGTCCATTAACACGGTCAGGTAAAGATTGTCCAACAGTTTGTTGAAAAATCAACAACATGGTTGTCAATACGAAAATGGTCTTATGTCGTCTCATTGAAATTGCTGGCAACGTTTATGTTTATGACGGCTTGGGTTTTCGAAGCGCGTCACTGTCCCACGTTGCCGAACGAAATTAAGAAAACAAAACTTCAAACCTACACATCACCCCAAGCTGGCATAAACATTGTGTTGTATGCAGTGCCGACTAGTCCAATTAGTTGTTCTCAATGTTCTTTATTTTTTTTCTCGTCATCATTGTAAATATTGTCCCAAAGGCAAGTAAGAACATGAATAAGAGCGTCAAAATGGAAGCGGCAATCCACAGTCCGCTTTGTTCGTAAAGTCCGCGGAATAATTCAATCTCAACTAGATAATTGTTGGGTATCATAAGTGCCAGAATGAGTGAACCAAGTCCGTGAATAAAAAACATTGTCGTTTTCAAACCGTTTCCAATTTCCGCTTTCAAGTAACCTCCAATGAAACCCTTTGTCAGTCTGTACCCAAGATATCCAAGTCCGAATACAAAAAGTAAAACTATTGTCCCCCAGATTCTAGTCTTAGGGTCAACAAACAATAATAATAATATGTCGAGGTTCATTTTCACTCAATTGTCAATAGGCATTGCATACAACGTTGGTGTTGGTGCCGGGCGGGGCTTAACACCTGCGCCCTGTCCCACAGCACGAATATAAATAGAAAGCACAAAACTTCAATGACCCACCAATCCCCCGCC
>JANONW010000382.1:0-5378 GCA_031421065.1 Prolixibacteraceae bacterium | reverse complement strand
AATGTCGTTGAAAATGATCCGTCAACACGTCGATCTGGACGAAACCAGCAGCAGTTTGCTAAAAAATGCCATGGAGAAACTTGGTTTATCGGCCCGGGCTTACGACCGTATCCTAAAGGTTTCGCGCACCATTGCCGACCTTGAAGGCAATGAACGTGTTGAAAGCCACCATTTGTCGGAAGGCCATCCAGTACCGTAGTTTGGATAGGGAAAATTGGGGCGGGTAAGAAGGAGGAATCTTGAAGGTTGGAGTTTTGAATATTAGAATAAGTTGTGTAACTAAAAGTAAATTACCATGAGCGGCCAAACAGGAAGTATTGCCATCCCCGATGAGGTATTAATGAATAAAATATACTTGATCCGAGGTCAGAAAGTAATGCTTGACAGTGATTTGGCAGGGCTTTTTGATGTCAAGGCTATCCGTTTGCGGGAACAGGTAAAAAGAAATATAGAAAAGTTTCCTGTGCATTTTATGTTCCAATTAACAAACGAAGAAGTTGAAATCATGGTATCGCAAAATGCGATACCTTCCAAACAGCATCTTGGCGGTTCTCTGCCTTATGTCTTTACTGAACATGGGGTGTTGCAATTGGCAAATGTTTTAAAAAGTGGCAGGGCAGTGCAGATTAGCATTAAAATAATCGAGGTTTTTGTTAAAGTCCGTCAACTGCTTACCGATAATTTAAGTGTAAAATTTGAAATTGAGGAAATCAAAAAGAAGCTGGCAAACCAGGACAAAAACATTGAACTGGTATTTAATTATCTGGACGAACTAATCGAGAAACAGGAAAACCCCAAACCACAAAAACAGATTGGCTTTAAAATGAATAATGTCGGATAGATTTATTTCGTGGGTTTCAAATTCGGCACCATTTACCCCTCGGTGCAAACGAGGGGCAGAGTCGGGTCAAAAAGAATATGAATAAATAGGTATATGGATCTACTTCTTTATTTATTTGAACTTGTATTTAATATACCTAACTTTCCACCAATGTATTAATTCTACTTTACTAGATTGAAAAAGAGTCGGTTTCTTTTGCTATATGATTAATAATTAATATCTTAGGACAAAACCTGAACTGGGATCAAAGAAATAAATAAAAAAACCAAGGCTAATAAAGAGAAGAAATTTCTTCTCTTTATTAGCCTTTATGTAGTGGTAAAAATTAACTAATTAATCTTTACTTTTTAAATAGCATATCAAATACGGTAGGGAATCCTAGTACTCTGATCTTCTGTTCCCACCGGTGCTGCCGCCACGTTCGCCACCACGATAGCCACCGCCGCCGCCGCCGCTTCCACCACGGAAACCACCGCCACCGCCAGAGCTACCTCCGCGAAAACCGCCACCGCCGCCGCTTCCACCACGGAAACCGCCGCCACCTGGACGAGTGCCTTCTTTTTTCTCTTCAGCTTTATTTACAACAATTGTCCGGCCTTCAATCTCTGCGTTGTTCAGTTCTTCAATTGCTTTTTTAGCTTCTTCTTCGTTTGTCATTTCCACAAAACCAAAGCCTTTAGATCTTCCAGTAGCTCTGTCTGTGATAATCTTTACGGATGTTACTTCTCCGTATTCTTCAAAAATTTCCTGTAATTCGCTTTCCTCAATCTTAAAGGGAAGGCTGCCAACAAAAATGTTCATAAATAACTGTTTAAAAAATGAATAAATTAATTTTTCAAAAGTAGTTATATTTTAATTCAAATTACATTCGCAATAATAATTTATTCACTGTTATAATTTTTCTTATCTTTTTTAGTGGCCTAATGTCTAATTATTTACAGCGGATATACTTTGTTTTTCAATCATCCCAGTCGAAAGAATCAAAAAACCTATTGCATGGATGCCTCAACCTTATTGACCAAATCACTTTGTGGTACTACAAAATCTATAATTGGAAAGTGCATAATTGCTTTGTTTTAATGCCTTTCCGCTTTTATTATGAAAGCACAAGCTCCGGATACATTATAATTACACCGACAACTCAATCAAAATAAGATGATCTGGAACGAAAAGATAGATTGTGCGAGCCGCGAAGAAATGAGGGCGGTTCAATCTGAAAGGCTGAAAGAAACAGTCAATAGAATTTACCACAATGTACCAAGCTATCGCCAAAAAATGCAGGAAGCCAGTCTGGTTCCCGATAACATAAAATCTGTTGACGCATAAAAAACTGTACTCCGGTTCGTTTGTTATCTTTGCAGATTGACATTCCGGAGAGACATTAGGATATTTTGCTTAAATTGTCCCGGCTTTGTCATGGATATTAACTTTTAAAAAGAACATGAAGAAAATAGCGATACAGGGAATTGCAGGTTCATTTCACGAAGATGCAGCAAGAAGATATTTTGAAGATGAAATTGAGGTTGTGGAATGCAAATCCTTTACAAGTGTATGCAATCTAATTGATTCAGATCAGGTTAGCATTGCGGTAATGGCCATTGAAAATTCGATTGCCGGTAGCTTGTTGCAGAATTATGCGCTTATCCGCGACTACCATTTAAAGGTTATCGGCGAAATTTATATTCACATCCAGATGAAACTGATGGCCAATCCGGGAGTTGCCAAAGCGGATATTAAAACCATTTATTCGCATCCGATTGCCATTAAACAATGTGCAGAATACCTCGAAAAAAACTTTCCTGATGTTCGCTTAATCGAAAATCAGGATACTGCTGCTTCAGGGAAACTGGTTCATGATGAAAAATTAATGGATTCGTCCGCTATTGGCAACCAGAGAACTGCCGACCTCTATGAACTGGAAGTTCTCGAAACCGGCCTCGAAACCAACAGTAAAAACTATACGCGTTTCCTTATTTTATCGAAACATGTATCACCTAATGCATTGGCCAACAAAGCTTCATTATGTTTTGAAGTAGGCCATTATTACGGGGCGCTGGCCAGTGTGTTGAATACTTTTGCTGAAAATCAGATCAACCTGACCAAAATACAATCAGTTCCGATTATTGGAAAACCCAACGAATACACCTTTCATGTTGATGTGGAATGGGACTCATTGAAAAAGTACGAGAGGGCCATTCATGCCATCCTGAAAAATGTTTCAAGTCTTTCTATATTAGGAGAATATGTTCGTGGAGAATTAGCTATACACAATCAGTAAAATTTAGGATATGGGCAAAATTGGATTATTTTTCGGACCTTTAAAAGGTTCAGTTCACCGTGTTGCTGAAAAAGTAAAGGCCGCTATGGGAGAACAAAACATTGATATGATTTCGGTAAACGATGCCAGTGCGGCCGATCTGGAAAAGTATGATAAAATCATCTTCGGAATTTCAACTGTTGGGAAAGAAACCTGGGATTCTGACTTTTCAAATACCGACTGGAGCAAATTCTTCCCCAACATCAGTAAAGTTGATTATTTTGGAAAAACAATAGCCATTTTCGGATTGGGCGACCACATCACTTATTCAAGTTATTTTGTGAATGCAATGGGTGTTCTGGCAAAAGAGCTGTTGAAAAACGGTGCAAACATCGTTGGGAAAGTGGATCCGGCTTCCTACGAGTTTGACGGATCGGAAGCTATTTTCGACGGAATGTTCATCGGCCTGCCGATTGATGAAGATTTTCAACCAGAACTGACCGACGAACGAGTTTCCAACTGGGCAAATTCCATTAAACCAGCTTTCGGACTATAAATTACAGAAACATGAACAACACACCGGTCAATCAGGAAATTGTAAAGAAATTCACCGATCATCTCCATATAAAAGACATTGGAAAAGCTTCCATCAGAGAAATTGTTGCATTAATTAACCTGATTGAAGAAGATAGCAAAGTAAAATTCGTTCGCATGGAAATGGGCGTTCCGGGTTTGCCAGCCGCTCAGGTTGGTGTCGAGGCCGAAATTAAAGCGTTACAGTCGGGGGTTGCATCCGTTTATCCAATGATGGATGGCATCAAACCACTCAAATCCGAAGCTTCCCGTTTCATCAAAACCTTTATGGATATTGATGTTGACCCGGCAAGTTGTATCCCGACTTCAGGAGCAATGCAGGGAACTTTTGCAGCCCTTCTGGTCGCCGGAAATGTTGACAAACAAAGAGACACCGCGCTCTTTCTCGATCCCGGATTTCCGGTTCAAAAACAGCAAATGGTGGTGATGGGCCAAAAGTTTGACACTTTTGATATTTTTGATTTCAGGGGCGAAAAACTTCGGGACAAACTGGAAAGCTACCTTGTAAAGGGTAACATCAATTCGCTGGTTTATTCCAACCCAAATAACCCAAGCTGGGTTTGTTTTACTGAAGCTGAATTACAAATTATTGGCAAACTGGCGACCAAATACGATGTGATCGTGATGGAAGACCTCGCCTATTTCGGTATGGACTTTAGAAAAGATCTATATACACCGGGAAGGCCTCCTTATCAGCCAACCGTTGCGAAATACACAAATAATTACGTGCTGTTTATCTCCGGATCAAAAATTTTCTCGTATGCCGGTCAGCGTGGCGCAATTATGGCAATTTCGAATGCTCTCTGGAACCGCAGTTACAAAAACCTGACCACACGTTTCGGGAGCGACACTTTTGGCTTTACTATTGTGATGCAGGTTTTGTATGCACTTTCCTCCGGAATCACCCATTCGGTTCAACATGCTCTGGCTGCGATGTTCAAAGCTGCAAGCGACGGGGAATTCAATTTCATTGACGAGGTAAAAGAATATGGCCGGAAAGCCAAAATCATGAAAAATTTATTTACTTCGAATGGGTTCAAAATCGTTTACGAAAAAGATGGCGATGAACCCATTGCCGATGGTTTTTATTTCACCATCGGATACCCTGGAATGACAGGAAGTGAACTCTTGTACAATTTGTTGCACTATGGAATAAGTGCAATCTCATTAAAAAATACAGGCAGCGAAAAAGAAGGTCTTCGTGCCTGTGTTTCGCATGTTAAACGCGAACAATTTGACGAATTGGAAAATAGGCTGAAGCAATTCAATACTGATTTCCCTTTATAAAATGAAGAAAATGGCAAAAGTAATCGGAGCAGTAGTGGTTGACAACGAAGAATGCAAAGGCTGCGGTCTTTGTGTGGTGGCTTGTCCGCAGGATGTGTTGGGACAAAACAAACAGGTCAACAGCCGCGGGTATCACTATTCGTTCATGAAAAATCATGAAGCATGCATCGGCTGTTCAAACTGTGCAACAGTTTGCCCCGATACCTGCATTACTGTTTATAGGGTAAAAATATAGAAATTGACTATTAAACAATTTTCTCTTAGTACATGACAAAAATATAAATATCTGATTATAAGCAAAATAAGTTCTTTTAAATTTGGATAATACCCTGAATATCATTATCTTACAAGAAATTACAACATATCTAAGTAAGAAATATGACATCCAAGGTAGACACC
>JANONW010000381.1:0-29285 GCA_031421065.1 Prolixibacteraceae bacterium | reverse complement strand
GGACACTATACTGTAAAACAGTAAATTGGGGGTTCGGCCCCCGTATCTCTTATCGAATACAAAATTAGCCGGAAAAATATTTTTAACAAGTAAGTATAACTGCCTGATCTTCAACTAAATAATTTTCGAGCTGAATCGCTGCTTGGAGGTCTGTTCATACAATTAACCAAAAACATAATGATGATTTGAAAAATCTAATGACCTTGAAATTTCGGCTCTTTCAATATCAAAATGCGTTTATTTACCCCGTTTAAAGTATACTGCTTATCCCTTTCGGTCAAGTTGATTTTGATTAAAACATTGATAGTTAATAAGTTATTTACAAGTACTTCATTTTGTTAATTGCTGGAAATCAGCAATTAACAAACAAGACTTGTTCTAAGGAGATAAGCAGTTAAAGTATAATAAAAATTTGCATTTAATTTCTAAATGATGTTCAGAAGGAGTTAAACAACATTAGTTTCTGATTATTTCAACAAATGCAGGACGGTTTTTGTCTGTTTCTTTGCCGTTTACTTTAGAATCAGAACTTTAAACCCAATCAATCCCTTTCTTCAGCAGTTCCTGCGTCCTTGCTTCGGCACTTCCGGCTTCCGGTTGGTATTGATACACCCATTCCACTTCTACAGGTAAACTAACCAGAATTGATTCGATATTTCCATCGGATTCCAGTCCGAATTTAGTGCCGCGGTCGTGTATCAAATTGAATTCCACGTAACGGCCACGGCGTATTTTTTGCCATTTTTTTTGAGCTTCGGTAAAAGGTCTGTGTCCGTTGTCTTTCATCAAGCGGCTATAAATCTGCGGATAAACATTTGCCAGATCGGAAGTAAGGTTCAGCATTTTTTCAAAATATGCATCGTTGGCAGGTTGAATACGATCGAAGAAAATTCCACCAATACCGCGGGTTTCCTGACGATGAGAGAGATAAAAATAATCATCGGCCCAGGTTTTCCATTCAGGATAAAAGCTGATATCGTATTTGTCACAGATTTCTTTCAGGGTTTGATGAAACCAGTGAGCTTCATCGCGATTGATATAAGTTGGGGTCAAATCGATTCCGCCTCCGAACCATGAAGAACCGTTGTCGAGATTGAAATAGCGCACATTCATGTGTATCGTGGGTACAAAAGGATTTCCGGAGTGGATAATGGACGAGATGCCTGTGGCGGCATAAGTAGTGGCATTTTCACCCAGAAGTTTTGCCATGTTCTCGTTGAAACTTCCACGGACATGAGAAAAATTGACGCCCGCTTTTTCAATAATTGATCCGTTTTGCATTACACAGGTGAGGCCTGAGCCAATCTCCTTTTCCCATGCATCTTCTGTAAACCGGCCACTTCCATCGGCTAATTCCAGAGTACGGCAAATGTTTTGTTGTATGCTTTTATAAATATTCGCGGTTCGGGTAACGTTCACAGTTTTCTATTTTTGAAGTTGGTGCAATCACGTAAAGGTTTTGATTTCGTTTGATCAATAAACCAACAGCGGGATTGAAAGTTCATATATTTATGACAAATTTCTGTTGTCAGAAGTTTAACCAATATTCAATTTCCAAAACCTTTGCATCCACTGTACAGACGATCGTACGTCTCTACACGATCTCCACCGCATCTACCGGGCAAACCAACCGGCAGGCATCGCATTTGATGCAGAGATCGGTGATAACTTCGTGCTTTTCGTGCGGCTTAAACAGAATGGCATCAGTGGGGCATTTCTGTGCGCATTTGGTACAGCCGATGCACAAATCGTTGATCTGATATTTGATCAGGCTCTGGCATTTTCCCGATGGGCATTTGCCGTTGATGTGGGCGATGTATTCTTCGCGGAAATATTTCAAAGTTGATAAAATCGGGTTCGGCGCCGATTTTCCAAGACCACACAAACTTCCTTTTTTGGTCCAGCCTGCAAGGTATTCCAGTTCGTCCAAATCTTTCAAAGTACCTTTTCCTGTGGTAATTTTATTCAGGATTTCAAGCATACGCTTGGTTCCAATACGGCAGAAGGTACATTTTCCGCATGATTCGTTCTGGGTAAACGACAGAAAATAGCGGGCAATATCCACCATGCAATCGTCCTCGTCCAGCACAACCAAACCACCGGACCCCATCATGGCGCCAACTTTCAGCAATGATTCGTAGTCAATGGGCGTATCATATAATTGAGCAGGCACACAACCTCCTGAAGGGCCACCAATCTGAACGGCCTTAAATTTTTTTCCATTCTGCACACCGCCTCCAATATCTTCCACAATCTGTCGAACAGTAATTCCCATCGGCACTTCAATCAATCCGCCACGGTTAACTTTTCCCGTAAGGGCAAAAACCTTGGTTCCTTTGCTGGTTCCGAGACCGATGGATGAAAACTTGCCCGAACCTTCGCGAATGATGTAGGATACCTGTGCGAAAGTTTCGGTATTGTTGATCAGTGTTGGTTGTTTCCACAAGCCGCTAACGGCCGGAAATGGCGGACGTATGCGAGGGAAACCGCGTTCTCCTTCAATAGAAGCCATAAGTGCTGATTCTTCGCCACATACAAAAGCGCCCGCACCTTCATAAATATCAACATCGAACGAAAAACCTGAACCCATTATATTTTCGCCCATCAGGTTCTGTTCGCGGCAATAAATAAGCGCCTGCCGAATTCGCTTCACTGCCAAAGGATATTCAGCCCTGATGTAAAAGTAACCATGTGTCGCGCCAACCGCTTTGGCTGCAATCACCATGCCTTCGATTACCCGGTACGGATACGATTCGAGCAACATCCGGTCCATAAAAGCACCAGGGTCACCTTCATCACCATTAACAATCAGGTATTTTACTTCCGATTTATTTTCGGCAACCAAACTCCATTTCAGGCCGGTCGGGAAACCAGCCCCTCCCCTTCCGCGAAGTCCGCTGTCTTTTACGATTTGTATAATTTCTGCGGAAGACAATTCGGCCAGACAGGTTTTCATGGCCACAAAACCTTCGTGGACCTTGTATTCTTCAATGTCGAGCGGATTGATAATTCCACGGTGTTGGGTCGCGATCGGGATTTGCCGGTCCAAAAAATCGGATACCTGTTTTTCGCGGGCATCAATCGAATACTGTTTTACACCATCCCAAACGGTGTCGGTCTGCACACTTTCAAAGAACTTGTAAACGGAACTTTTCAGCATTCTAAAAGTACTTTGAGGCTTAAAATGATTGGCAATAATGCCCTCAATATCCTCCGGTTTCACTTTCGCGTATAAGGTAGGTTTTTCGTTTAGCGGAATTACTTCCACCAACGGAACCTGATGGCACATGCCCACGCATCCCACATTTTTGAGACTGATTCTGATGCCCGTGTCAACAATGGCATCTTCCACCGCCTTTTTGACATCTTCGCTTCCGGATGCTACACAACAAGAGCCCAACCCAATGCGGATTTCACCTTGAATTTCCTGTCCATCCACATTCCTGAACAATCTTTTTTTTGCGCCTGAAATTCCGGCATGTTTCTCGAAATCGGCCAGCACATTTCCAACTTTGTCAGAAGCCACATGTCCATAAGTAATTTCATCGATCTGAACCACGGGTGCCAGTGTGCAGCATCCCAGACATGCCACTTTTTCGATGGTATATTTTCGCGAAACATCGGTTTCTTCGTGTCCGGTCAGGTTAAAATGTCTCCTGAAAGCATCATAAACCTGTCCCGCACCTTTAACATGACAAGCTGTTCCAAGACATACCTTGATGATATGCTCACCGGCGGGTTGCATCCGGAACTGCGAATAAAACGAAGCCACCCCGACAATCTGTTCAGGAGTAATTTCGGTTTGTTCGCAAACGTATTTGAGTGCTTCCTCCGGAAGGTAATTGTACGTATTTTGAATCGCCTGAAGAATAGGAATGACGGATTTTCCAGCCGTCCCCTTTTCAGCGATGATCTGATCAACAGTTTGTTGTATGTTTATTTCGTTGTTCACGTGATAATCTTCAAATTTGGATTTCTTTTATTTTCTTCTTTTTAGATGGTTCTTCCCATTCCGTCCGAAATAAGATTTTCTCTTTAAACAACATTTTTGCGCGGACGGGCTTCTCTGTTTTCCTAAATCCGTCTGCTAAAGCAGGTGGCAAAGTATAATTCTCTATAATCAGCAGGATCGCTAGTTCAAAGCGTTGTATCCTTTGCCGTTGGCTTAAGACAACGGACTGAAAGTCAAAACATCACTTCGTTCCCAAACAATACAAATTATTCATTCCGCGTAAATAAACCCGTCCATCAGCAAACACAGGCGAACAAACCGACTTTTCCCCAAGTTCGGGAGTTCCGACCAACTGATAATCTTTAGTTGCTTTTACAATGTGTGTTTTGCCCGACATATCGGTGATGTAAACTTTTCCGTCGGTATAAATTGGCGATGAATAAAAGGCATCGCCATATTCCTGTTCCCAGTGTTTTTCTCCGGTTTTGGCATCCAAACAGGCAAAAACGCCGTAAGTAGTGGCAATATACAACAACCCGTTTACTGCCAGCGGACTCGAAACTTCAGGCAAAAACTCATCAGCTTCCCAAACGATTTCGGGTTTTGCACCAATTTTTATCCCAACCAATTTGGCGTATTCGTTGGCGGCAAACACCATCCCGTCGGCATATCCGGCCGATGGCCCAACTTCACCTGAAAGGCAGGCAATGTTCCAAAGTTCCTTGCCGGTTTCAGGATTATATGAGTTAACATTCGGATTGGTGGTTAATATCAGTTCCATACGACTACCAGTATTCACCAAAATTGGCGACGACCACGATATTTTTGTGCTTCGTGCAGTTTCCCATACAGTCGCCCCGGTTTGTGTGGCCAGTGCCAACAATTTTCCTGAACGGTTGGTATCGTATTGAATCAGTAATTTATCCTTGTAAATGATCAGCGAAGAAGAATGTCCGTAGTGGTTATCAGGAACACCCAGATTGCGCGCCCATAAACGTTTACCGCTCATGTCAAGGCCAATCACATCGCCGGTACCAAAGATGGCGAACACGGCACGACCGTCAGTTGCCATGGTTGGGGCAGCCAAACCTGTATCTTCAGTAACTTTTGGCATTTTGGCCGGTGAACCCTGTATATTGTCAGCGGAAGCTTCCCACAGCAATTTACCTGAGTTTTTATCGTAGCAGTAAACCATTCGTGCCTGTGCATCGGCGCCGGTCACAAACAATTGGTTTCCCCATATAATTGGGGAACTGTATCCGGCTTTTGGAATTTTCACTTTCCAAACGACATTTTTACCTCCGGCACCATTCCAATCAGTTGGCGCATTTTTCTGTGCAGCTACCCCAATTCCTTCAGCGCCGCGGAAGAACGGGTAATTGGCTTTTAACTGTGCCAGTGTTGGAATTCCGGCTGGTGCAGCAGCAGGAGCGGCAGCAGTTTCAGTATTGGTTGCAGGTGCATCTGTAGCCACAGGATCCTCCGCAATTTGAACTTCACCGGTTGTGGCGGATAAATCTTCTGGAGCTGGAGCCGGTTCGGCATTTTCAACAGCAACTATTTCAGCAGGCTGTTCTTCCTGAACAACCAGGTTTTCGTTGACCATGTACTTTTTCAGCGAATTGGAGGACAATAAGCCGGAGGCCAGTGCCAAAACAATCAGGCCCGAGCCAACGTAAACCACCCATTTTTGAGCCACCAGTTTATCGAGTTCACTGACTTTTTCAACACTGTCGATTTCGTTAAGTTTCGATTTGGCCGACAAAACGTACCGAACAGCCAGAATGGAAATGATCACACCGAGGAACATCAGGTACGTTCCGGTACGTAACTGCCATTGACTGGTAAAATACGCTTTCCGGGCCATCAGGTCGAAGGCGCGGATTTCGGCTTTCAGGGCTTCGTCGCTTGGATTTTCGCTCAAACGTTTGACCAAAGCTGGAATAGTTTGGTTCTCAATTGGATCGTTAAAACTGGTTTGCACATAGTTGACAATCAGCAAAATGGCCAAAATAAGGGCGAAGCCTCCGGTAATCCATGCAATCCGCTGTGCCAGTTTAATTTTATCGGTTTTCGAGATGTTCATTATATTGAAAAAATAGATATTAGATATTAGATATTAGATTTTAGAAACTCTTCTATAACGTTTTTTCAATTCCGTCCGAAAGATCGTTTATACTTTTTTCATTATTCCCTGCGGACGGTTTTTCTTTTATTTCCTAGTCCGTCAGCTAAAGCAGACGGCAAAGAATAAATCGCATTTATCAACATTCCCTGTCATCTCCCTTCTACGCTTTACTGTCTCCACGCTCCATGCCCTACTCTTTTTTCACCGGGCAATAATCCATGCACCGCGCACAGCTCAAGCAATTGACACGGTTAGGTTCCCAATCTTCACGTTTCCTGAATTTCGATAAGCCGATCAGGCTGGTGCCGATGACCAATCCCATGAAACCGCCCAGCAACCAACCTCCCAAATAGAACTGCCTCCGAATGGCATCAGCTTCAACAACTAATTGTTCGGTCGATTTACCTGAACCCAGAAACGTACGGACATCGATATTTTTAGGATCATTCTTTACTTCAGGATGCTCGACAATTTGCTCGGCCAGATAAACAGTCTGATTAAACCTGGACAGTGGCACGTGCATCATTGAACCTGCAAACCCGCCAATTCCAATCCATAATGGCAGAAGTAAGAAATATGTCATCAGGCGGTTTACATTGCTGCGGCGTTTCCCGGTTTCAACAACCGGTTCGTCGATTGCTCCAAACGGGCAGGAATTGGCGCACAATTTACACTGGATACATGCTGACGGTGTGATGGTCATGTGTTTGGACGAGAACTTCGACATCCAGCCCAGTAGGACTCCATACGGACAAAAAAACCGGCAATACGGACGGGCCACAAACACTCCAATTGCCAGAAATAGAATTCCCAGAATAAGCATATTGAAAGGCGCGTCGAACCGGAATAAGCCGACAAACGGATCGTACCGGCAGATGATAAATTCGGATTTGGTTGCCACATACAAAACTGACAATCCGAGGTACAAATACGGAATTAAACCCAGCACTTTCTGGATCCATTTAGGTAATTCGATGGGTTTTAAAACCACAATATCCTGAATAGCCCCCAACGGACAAGCCCCTGCGCAGAATGTCCTTCCGAAGAAAAGCGTAAAAACAAGCGGAAGCAGGAAAAACAACAAAGCTGTAAGCGGGATGGCATAGGTGGGATCGATGATACCCAACACTACATTCTGAATAGCTCCAATCGAGCAGATACAACCTTCGCGATAAAAACCGAAATACAGTAAAGTGAAAACCGAAGTCCAGAAAACACCCTTGCGCGAACGTTTTTTCAGCACAAACCAGGTAACAACCGACAGCACCACAAATAATACTAATACGTCAAAGTATTCCCAAAAAAGCATCCTGGGCGATGGAGCGGTGGTATCAGGCTGAACGTAACCTGTTTCAAATTCCGGCTTCGGAAAACGCTGTTGTGCTTCGTCAGCAAATGATTGAACCGCAGTAAATAGCAGTATCGAAATCAGTAAAAAATATCGTTTAAGTTGGTTCATCATTTTTATAGCCTATTCGTTTACGCTGTTTCTGCTCTATTTCCTGATTATCCTTTTTCAATAGGAAATTTATAGCATCATACACGTTTTTAAATTGTTTGTCGTACTTGTTCTCAAGTTCTTGTAATTTCCCTGAAAGTTCCTTATAACTCAAAACAAATTGTTTGAGAGTGATAAAAGCACGCACAATGGCAATACTTGTTTGCCTGGCCTTTTTACTTTTCAACACATTGGCAAGCATTGTAACGCCATGTTCGGTAAATGCAAAGGGCAAATACATAATGCCCCTGTGTTTTCTTGAACTCATCACAATTTGTGATGAGTTACTTTCCCATTCGGTTTGGGAAAGCTGAAACATGAAATCTTCTGGGAAAATATCAATATTTCTTTTTACGGCCTGATTTAATACCCTCGTCTCAACCTCGTAAAGTTCAGCAAGGTCAAAATCCAACATGACCTTTTGCCCTCTTATCTCATAAATCTTGATATGAATTTTTTCAATCTGCATATCGTTGGAAGTATTTACTTAAAGTATCCGTTACATTGTTGTTTTTAACCATGATGACTTTACCCTCAATTGAAATTTTCTTTCTGCCAACTGAGACTGCGACTGCCTACTTTTTATCCTTTCTTCTCTTTCCCTTTGTTTCCGTTGCCTTTTGTAAAATCGCCTTTAATCATGTAAGGAGTGTCAGACGGAACACGCACAAAAGCATCGGCCGGACAAACACGTGCGATGGTGCAGTCGTTGCAGTTTTTGCACAAATTGTGGCGTACCTGCAAATGGAACGAACCGTTTCCGAACGAGGTACAACCGGCCACACACTTGGCACAACCGATGCACAAATCTTCAATGATTTCGTATTCGTAATAAGGCTCTTCAATAAATTTACGTTTGATGGCGGCAGTCGGGCAAAGCTGATTTTCGGCACCGGTGCTACGGGCGTTCGAGTTGGGTTTCAGGTATCCTCCGCACAAATCGCAATATCCGCATAAAGCATAGGCGTGCACACATTTTACTGCCGACGGGGTCATTACACATTCGTTGGCACAGCGACCGCATTGAACGCATTTAAACGGGTCGATCTGCCACACCAAATCTTTTGGATTCGCTTTCAGAAACGAAATACCGGCCACTCCACCGAGTGAAACAGCAAGTGCCATTTGCATTCCACTCCGGATAAACCGGCGTCGTTCCATGCTTTTGGATTCCATCTTATCGTTCATCATTTTTGTATTTATTAGCCTGATCCAAAGTGCAAGTCGTTATTTTTTGGCATTTTTTGCAAAACTGATTATCGCCGCAACCTTCCAGTTGAACCCGATCCTCGGCAAGCAAATAGGCCGAACCGCCTATCATAGCCGACAGAAAAGTAAGCTGGCCTGCTTTCCTGAAAAAATCTCTCCGGTTATTTTTTTGATCATTCATTTTAGTCTTTCTTTTCAGCGTTTGCTCTATTCCGTCCGAAATAGGTCAATCCATCTTTTAAACTTTACCTCGCGGACGGGTTTTCTTACTTTTTCTTGCCCCGGGGTTATCACCTCGGGCTATTGACATTTCACCCTTTCAGGGTTATTTTAGAAGTAATTCAATTGAGTTCAATCGCTTTCGATTGTTTCCAATTGTATTCTTTCTATTCTTTCAATTCAAAAATTCGTACCTGTTTACGCTCAATGTCGAGTGCAACAACCCGTTGATTGGCATCAATGGCAACATCAGGAGCCAAATAACTGTCGGGATCAAACATGTCGGGTGAAGCGACCACTCCTTTAAATTCGCCATGCTGATCATACAATTTAATTCGTGGCATTCCTTTTTCACTGGTAATAAACGAATTATCTTCCATGATGGCCATGTGTGCCGGATTACAACATCCGCTAAAACCTTCAATTTTAAAACTGGTGATGCCCCATGAAGTACGGAGCGAGCCATTGGGATTATAGTTTTCGAATGTGTGCCGACCTGGATTTACCACCCATAAAAAACCGCCATCGTCTAATGCCAGATCGAAATACGGACTTGGGATTACATAACCAGGAATGCCTTTTTGCTCATCTTTTTCACCAATTTTTGCCAAAATCTGACCATTGGTATTGCAATGGTAAACAATCCGGTTTCCGGCATCGGCAACATAAACGTTTTCACCTGAAACTGCAAGTGAAGTGATTACCGACCGGTCGCCAAAAGAGTTCCAGCGTTTTATCAAAGTTCCGCCCTGATCGAACAAAGCAACTGAATGACGTGTTCCGACCCAAATTTCATTGTTGGTAGCAACAGCCACGCAATAAGCTGTATCCTGAAGTTCTTTTCGGAACAACTCTTTTCCGGTGAAATCAAATTTCATGAGCAATTTTTCTGCAACCACAATAATTTGTTGACCAGAAATGCCAATACCTTTGAGGCTCTCCGCATTCACCGGAAATGTGACCGTTTCGCGGTACAAAATAGCAGTTGAATCCACTTTTCGGAACTCATCAACATTATATTCGTAGGGATTTTCGATATTTTTTCCGGCTTTTTTACCTATAAAATCCTTACCTATTACGACAACAATTGCCACTGCAAGAACGATCAATACGATATTTACCAGCTTCCTGTTCATAGATTTATTGGCTAATGTTAATACAATAAATTTTATTCGCATCACGCAACAGCAAACGCCCGTCGGCAATGGCCATCGGCCCCCAGGCATCGTGACCGTCGAACAGCTTTTTCTGAGCCATTTGAACGTACTTTTTACTGTCAGGTTTAATCATAGTCAGCGTACCATCGTCGCTTAGCACAAACATTTTATTATCAGCAATCAGGTATGGCCCCAAGCCAAAACGGCCATCTTTTCCTGAAGTCCATATTATTTTGGCAACATCATCCGGAGAAACACAAACCAGCTGGTTTCGCAGCGGTCCGGCATCTTTGGGTTGAATCCCAAACATCATTCCGTCCCATACTACTGGAGTTTGCTGTTCACTGGCCATCCCATCCTTGGGGCTGAATTCTTTTAAAACGTCCACTTTATATTCTGCACCTGAAGGAGTTACTTTAATCATCATACTTCCGGAGCCATACCCAGCAGTTAAAAACACCCTTCCATCTGGGAAACAAACCGGAGCAGGGGCAACTACCTTATGGTTCCAGGCTGTTGATTGCCATAAGATTTTACCTTCATCGGCACCTTCGGCCGAAACAGCCAAAACCGCACCAAGTGCACTATACACATACATTTTCTTGCCCTTTAAAGTCCAGGGTACAATGGAGGAGTGCGACATTTGTATCCCGCCAGGATTTGGAGTTTCCCATAAAACTTCGCCTGTAGCCATATCAACTGCAACCATCACAGAAGTTCCGCCCGGGGCAAGAATAGCTTTGTTCCCATCTATCAACGGGCATTGGCCGGTAAACCAAAGTGGCACTTCTGTCTGGTATTTCTGAACCATGTCGAGGCCCCAGAGCAAATCGCCCGATTCGCGTTTGACGCACATCACATGACAGCGCGGGCCAATAGTGAGCACGTATTCAGATGATACGGCTGGCACGGTACGTGACATCCCATGATTTCTTTTGAGACTAACTTTGTACGACCGCCTCCATAGTTCTTTCCCATCTTCTAAAGAAAAACACCTTAAAGCATCTTCGCGGGTTACTTCATCGTAATCCATCAGGTAAACCTTTCCCTCATAAACAGAAGGTCCTGCGTGGCCTTCGCCTAATTCGACCGACCATAAAATTTCAGGTTGATTGCCTGACCAACTATTTTTGAGCGGTTGCGAATTTTTCACAATATTGTCGAAATCGGCACCACGAAAACGAGGCCAGTTACCTTTTAAATTGGAAACAGAAGTTCCGAACAACTCGAATTTTTCTCCAATATTAACGACATCCATAACTGTTGAATCTGCACCTCGGTTGTCTTCTCCCGGCATACTTTCTACAAACTGACTTGTCGGATCTTTGAGAAGCCACCAGAAAAACAAGACCAGCATTATACCGATAGCAGCCCATAAAATGTATTTGATATTCTTTTCCAAGATTTTTCGTGTTCTTTTCTATTTCATTTTTAAAGTGAACGGCAGAAGATATTGCATATATCAACTTAATTATTAATCCTTTAGGTTATATACCAACAAGTTATCTCCATGCCTGTCAAATAGTTTTCCATCGAAAATGGCAGGATGTGCCCAATATGGCCCATTGCTTTTTTTGTTTTTAAAATAACTTATCAGTTCAAATTTTTCGGGATTTGGTTTTACCAATGCGATATGCCCCGATTTTTCTTCAATACAATATAAAAGGCCATCAGCCGCAATTATTGGTCCTTTACTGAACCAGGGCGTGTCGTACATTGTGCTGCCAGTGGCCCATTCGACACAGACCCAGGTGCCATTTCCGTTATTGTGGCTTGAGCCGTAAATATGGCCCCCAATTTTTACCGCACCACCCATGTGGCTGTCAAAGTCGTTGTTCATCCATTTAAGTGAAATTGAACGGCCGTCGGCTGCCAGGCTAAACATTAATGCTGGATGATCGTAACCGCTTGTGATAAAAATTTCATCGTTATAAAAAAGTGGCGTATTTGTATTTGCGCCTCTGCCCCTCTGGCCGGTATGGTATTGAATAATGTCGTAGTTCCAAAGAACTTCACCGTTTTCAATATTTATCCCAATCAAATCTCTGGCTGTCTGGGCAATTAATATGCGCAACCCGGCTTTTTCAATTATAAGTGACGATGCATAAGCGTGCGGGCCACCAAGAGATTTTGATCTCCATAACAATTTACCATTTGTTTTATCGAGGGAAATTACCGAATTTTCGTTGCCTCCAGTGATATAGAAAACTGCTTTATCGGAAATTGCTATTGACTCAGAAACCCCCCAGTTATGGTATTCTCCTTTATATTCATTGTGGGCATCAACTTTCCAGATAATTTTTCCAGTTGGCGCATCTATACAAACTACTTCGCCCATTCCACTGGAAAGATAGATACGGTTATTTTCGATGGTTGGGGTACACCTTGTTTCAGGGTAAGTTCGGTCCCATGATTTTCCGTAAGCTGTTTCCCATTTTTTTGAGCCATTTATATCGATCGCAGAAATTATATCTAAAGAATCTCTTCTTCCGCATACATAGATTGTATTTCCGTAAACGACCGGTGATGAATAACCAGTCCCTATACCGTCTATTTCAAGCAATAATTCAGGCCCACTTTCAGGCCAGCTTTTAAGAAGGTTTTGATCAGGATAAATACCTGTACGGTTTGGTCCCCGCCATTCCATTAAATCCTGAGAAAACAGGTTTCCGGAGGCAGTAAAAGTCAACATTAAAATAATTATTAACCTCATAATCGTCTTTTAGTTTTATGATTAAACCTTTATGTTGTAAACAAACAAAACATCGCCATGTCGCAAATACAGTTTTCCATTTGCAATAAACGGGTGCGACCAGAATGGACCGCTTCCACCATTCAATTTAAACGAACTGATTACTTCAAAATTATTTTGATCGGGTTTCACCAATGCCACAGTTCCTGCTTTTTCTTCCAGAATATAAAACAGGCCATCAGCATAAACCAAAGCGCCTTTATTGGCCCAGTCGGCTTCGTATTTTACATCACCGGTTTCCCAGTTCATGCAAACCCACTTGCCTTTACTGTTGTTTTGCCAGTTCGATCCGTAAATATAACCATCCAGTTCTATTAGCCCGTGGTGGTGGTTATCAAGTGTCATATTGCTCCACTTTTCGGTGACAGAAGTTCCATCTTCGCTCATCTGAACCATAGCATTGCGGTAGTCGTATCCCATCGACAGGAAGATTTCGCGCCCTTTAAAAGTGGGAGTGTTGGTCCAGATCAGACTGGGTTTGTCCCATTTCTCGCCATCCCAATATTTGAAATTCCAAACCACTTTTCCGGTTGCAGGTTCGAGCGCTATTAAATGAGTACCGGTTACTGCCAAAATATACCTGAATTGTTTGTATTCATAAATAATTGGTGAAGCATACGAACGGGGTCCACCTATGCTTTCGCTTTGCCAAACCAGTTTTCCGGTCATTTTATCAAAAGCGACAACCGAAGTTTTGGCTCCTCCGGGAGTACAGATCACTTTATCATCCATAATCAACGGAGATTCGGATACTCCCCAAATGTGCCATTCGGCTTCAAAATCTTTGTCAACATTCACTTTCCAGCGAATAGAACCATCCGAAACATTCAGGCAGACCAATTCTCCTGTTCCGCTAATAATGTAAACGCGGTCACCTTCAATGGTTGGCGTGCTGCGTGTATCCGGAAATGATTTTGCCCATGATCGGCCATACGGTACTTTCCATTTGATCCGACCTTCAGTGGTAATGCATGAAAGGTAATCGAGCGTATCGATCATTCCGGAAGCAAAAATATACTGATCGGTAGCCACAATTGATGACCAACCTTTTCCAATACCTTCAACTTTCAGCAACAATTCGGGGCCGGCATCAGGCCACTTAGTTAATAACCCAGTGTCAGTGAACTTACCATCGCGGTCTGGACCACGCCACTGAACCGGTTGTGCAGCAACAAAAACTGCCATACAAACAAAAACAATTCCAAGGATTATTTTTTTCATTTCTATACCGTTATTTTATAAGCAATCAATACATTTCCGTGTCGGACATACAAAACACCATTATTGATCACCGGATGCGCCCAATGTTGCTCTGAACCCAGCGTTACTTTTGTTTTGCTGATCACTTTAAAACCTGAAGGATTGGCATCGGCCATAAACAATTCGCCCTTTTCGGAATAACCAATCAGCTTTTTGTTGGCAGCGATGGTCACACCTTTACCAACTTCGGTCGAAGAATATTTTTGTTCGCCGGTTTTCCAGTCAATACATTGCCGGCTGGGATTCTTGTCGCCCGTGCCATATATAAAACCATCAATTAAAACGGCTCCCCCCATAAGGTTGTCGAAGCTTTTAATTTCCCATTCTTTTGTAACCGAGCTTCCATCAGGCGAAAGTTTGAATTTTACCCCTCCTATATCGCCGACACTAAAAATAAACAAGCCGCCATTGTTATACAACGGAGTATTGGCATGTATAGAATGTTGGTTTGGGTGTTCAAAGTTCCAAAGTAGTTTTCCTGTGTTTGCATCTATACCCAAAGCATGTTTGGCCGTATGGGTAACCAAAAGCTGACGGGCAGGCAATTTGATGAGCAAAGGAGTACAATATGCCGACAGTTCGCCTAAACCAGCGGAGCTCCAAATAGTTTCACCGGTCATGCGGTTCAAGGCCATTACATTGTTGGTCTTTCCTCCTGGGGTACAAAACAGCTTATCGCCATCAACCAGCAACGATTCGGTAAATCCCCATGTAATGTTGTCCCCACCCATTTGGGCAATAAAATCTTTTTCCCAAACCGGTTTTCCTGATTTCAAATCAAGACAAGTTAATTTTCCATGTCCGGTCAGCAAATAAGCATAGTGGCCCACAATTGTAGGAGTAGAGCGCACCCCAGGATAACTGGCATCAAACTCTTTTCCGTATATAAATTGCTCAAGTTCTTTGCCGTTCTGATCGAGAACAAACAACACAGCTTGCCCGTCAACCATTCCGTTGATATAAATTTTATTGTTGGCAAATGCCGGAGACGAGAATCCCTGTCCGAGTTTATCAAAGGTCCAGATGATTTGAGGGCCATCGGTTGGCCATTGGGGCAAAAGCTTTTCAACACTATAAATTCCCGAAGAATTAACGCCTCGCCAACTTGAGACTTCTTGCGAATTTGACATAATTGTCAGGCAAAAAAACACATACAATAAAGCAGATAATTGTTTCATTTGAAAAGGTTAAAATGTTACGAAATTGTTGAAGGGATCAACGATCAAACAGCAATTATTTTTTCACGTGGTTTTCTACTTTGTCCCTATTCCGATATTTTATAGGCAATCAATACATTTCCGTGGCGGACATACAAAACACCATTATTGATCACCGGATGTGCCCAATGTTGCTCTGAGCCCAGCGTTACTTTTGTTTTGCTGATAACTTTGAATCCTGAAGGATTGGCATCGGCCATAAACAATTCGCCTTTTTCAGAATAACCGATCAGCTTTTTATTGGCAGCGATGGTAACACCTTTACCAACTTCGGTCGATGAATATTTTTGTTCGCCGGTTTTCCAGTCGATACACTGCCAGCTTCTTCCATTATCGCCCGATCCGTACATAAAACCATCGATTAGAACGGCACCGCCCATTTTGCTGTCAAAACTCTTGATTTCCCATTCCTTGGTTACTGAACTTCCATCGGCACTCAGTTTAAGTTTTTCACCACCTTGTCCATATCCGCTGAAAACAAATAATCCACCATCATGGTAAATCGGGGTATTTGGATGAACTGACCACTGATTGGGATGCCCGAAGTTCCAAAGTAATTTTCCGGTTGAAGCGTCAATTCCAAGAACATGGCTGGCAGTATGGGTAACCAGTAATTGGCGGCTGGGCAATTTGATTAAAAGCGGCGTACAATATGCTGATAATTCGCCCAAACCGTTGCAATTCCATATTGTTTCGCCAGTCATACGGTTCAAAGCCATTACGTTATTCGTTTTCCCACCAGGGGTACAAAACAACTTTTCGCCATCAACCAGCACCGATTCAGTGTAACCCCATTGAATATTAACCCCATCCATTTGCTTAAGAAAATCTTTTTCCCACAAAGGTTTGCCAGCCTTCATATCCAGGCAGGTTAGTTTCCCGTTACCTGTCAGCAAATAAGCCAGATCGCCTACAATTGTGGGCGTTGAGCGGGTCCCGGGGTAGCTGGTATCAAACTCTTTCCCATATCTGAATTGCTGAAGTTCTTTGCCATTCAAGTCGAGGACAAAAAGCACAGCTTGTCCATCAACCATTCCGTTGATGTATATTTTATTGTTGGCAAATGCCGGAGACGAGAATCCCTGTCCGAGTTTATCAAAGGACCAGATGATTTGAGGGCCGTCGGCTGCCCATTGTGGCAAAAGTTTGTCAACACTATAAATTCCTGAAGAATTTACTCCACGCCATTTAGTGGCTTCTTGAGCATTTGACACTACTGACAGGCAGGCAAATAAAATTACAATTACAGATGATAGTTTCATAGGTACAGCTTTAAAAATTATTTGGGTAAAAGTATTAAGGATCGGTCAGTAAAACAAGAAGATACGGAATTTAACAAGGTTCTAAATAATAAGATTCATTAACAAATCGGAAAGGAATCTGGACTCCGTATGATTATAGATTTCAACCAATTAGGTACGATCACCATTTTAATGTAACATTATTTCTTTTCAAGAATGTTGGTTAATCGTAATGTGACTATTGATAGTTTCAGCTTGTGAGAATGAAAAACACGAAGAAAATTCTCATGAATTGGTTTTTCCATATAATCGTCCATTCCGGCTTCAAGACAAATGTCTTTTTTTTTCAGTAAGTTCGCTTCCGGTTAGGGCAACAATAACTGCCCGATGTGGGTGATCTGAGGCAAATTAAGGTTTTCAAGATCTTTGATAAACAACATTAAAAACGATAAGTAAATGAAGCTGAAACGGAACTACAAACCTGCATAAATGATCATTCCGATACCGATAAAAAACAGCATAAACATTGTTGCCAGTAATCCGTTAGTTCCTTTGCTCCCTTTAAATTCTTTCCAGATAAAAACTCCCCATGAAGCGGCTACCAGAGTTGCGCCTTGTCCCAATCCGTAGGAAATAGCAAAACCCGCTTTCCCGGCAGCAATAATACTGAAGGTCATGCCAACACACCAGATCATCCCGCCCATAATACCCGTAAAATGTTCCTTCAGACTACCTGCAAAATATTGAGAATAAGTAACCGGCATACCTTCAAAAGGCTTTTTCATCAGGATGGTATTGAACACGAAGTTACTGATCAGGATTCCTACTGAAAAGATAAATACTGCGGTGTAAGGTGTCAGTAAACCGGCTTCAGGAGATTCGAAACTGGTAACCATAGAACTGGCCACAAAGCGGTAAAACAAAGCCATCATAACACCGCCAACTACTGATAATACGATCCCTTTGGTCGGAACTTTCTGAGATTGGGCCGATTTCTTTTTGTAAGCCAATGCATCGAGCACAATTGCCAGGGTGACAACTGTTACACCCGTAAACAACCACATTGCATTTCCCTGCGGACTGGCAATATAATTTACAACAACGCCCAGTACCAAAGCGATCCCGATTCCAACAGGAAAAGCAACCGACATGCCTGCGATGGCGATGGCAGCAACAATCAGAATGTTGGCAGCATTGAAAATAATCCCACCAAGAAGGGCATTTCCGATGTTGCTCATTTCAGCCTGACGGATATCCGCCAGAAATCCACGACCAAGCTCTCCGGTGCTTCCCAGCGTAAAGGAGAAAAGCAGCGACATGAGCATGATTCCGATCACATAATCCCAATAGAAAAGTTCGAAACGCCACGACTTTTGCGCAAGTTTCTGGGTATTGGCCCACGAACCCCAGCACAACATGGTAACAAAACAAAGGACAACTGCGAGGAAATAAGAGCTAACTATATACATGATTGACTAATTTTGATTGTTAAATATTAGTTATCTGGACAAATTTTAATATCGAATAAGAAATAAGGAATGTAAAACGAATAATTCTATGTTTTTTATTTGCTTTTTCATTTAGGTTCATACATCATCAAATCGTCAAGAATATCGGCGATTTTCTGATACGGATATTTATGCACTAAAAATGAATGATTAGAGTTTTTATCGGCATTCCACGAGTTTGAACCATTTGGATTGCAAACAAAAGTCCCGTTCCCTATCACATAAAAATACTTTTCAGGATTACGGACAGCACACAGTACAGCGGTTTGGTCCCACGAATTTCGGTTGGTTGATTTCTTATTTTCGTAGTTCGACAAACAATACTCGTAAGCCCACTGTACCGGACTCCCTTTTGTGCCCTGTGTGGCCACTTTGTTGCCAGTCATTATTTTCCAACCAATTTCGAATCCGCTGAAAAGGATCGGAGTTGGCCAGTTTTGGAAAACATATTCGGATGCCTTGGCATGTTGGTTCACGTTAAATTCACTGCCTTCAGGAAACATTCCAGCCATAGCCACCCAGTTCTTTACTTTTTTGGCCACCAGTTCTTTCCCTGAAAGTTTACTGTACTGATCGGGTCCCGATTTTAAAAGAGGTTCCAGATTTGAAAGGAAACCGACCGTTACTATCACCACACTTTGGTCTTTTTGCGCAGCCAAAGCTTTCCTGTAAACTTCGGTTGCCGAAGGATAATCAGCATTGGTTTTCGCTTTTGGCAGGTATCTCACTACCAGCGAATCGTTCCAATGGTTTGGGCACGAGAAGTTCGGTGCATCCGGTCCTGGAACTCCAATCGGAATATCAGGTTTCTGAAAATAGCGGTTAAAAACTTCAATGGTTGGTGCAATGTACGGATATCCATCGCTGGCCATGGTGGCCAGGATCTCACATTCGCCTTTGGCCGCCAACGCGTGAAGAACAGTTATGGCGCCCACATCGTCATAATCGGGGCCCATATCAGTGTCGAAAATGATTTTGACCGGCTGTGCAGACCAGCCAAGGCCGGAAAGCAGCACCAGGAATAAAAAAGCAATTAAAGATCGATTCATTGGGTTAACTGGTTTAGGTTAATAATTAAATCAATACATTTCAGGTTTAGTTTGTTTTCCAGGCGTTTATAGGCTTAACAGAACTGTAAACTAGCATATTATCAATACTCACCTGGTATCCTTCCTGTGGGTTAAGCAACTTCAGTTTTACCTGATGTTTCCCTTGGTCTAAATTATATTTCCAGGCAACTTCATGCCGCCGGGTCGTAAAAGAGGTGGGCATTTTTATCTGTTCCACTTTTTGTCCGTCAACAAACATTTCAAATTCCAGGGTAACATCTGGCAATTCCTTTCCATTTTGTTTCTTCGCTTGTCCTGTCAATACAAATCCATTTCCTTCGAACTCAATTTCAAATTCCTGATTGGTACCATTCAATTGTATGCCTACATGTTTTCGATCAACCGGGAAATGGCCTTCAAAACAAACTTCCAATTTTGCGGGTACAATTTCCTGAAATGGGATTTCAATCACATCGCCGTTTATTTGAGCCCCATTCTTTTTCAACACTTCAATCGCATGTTTATATCCCAATCCATAAACATCATTCAGCGACATGGTGGTGTATTTAAAATCCATGTCTTCGACCGGATAAACAGGCGCTTTCCAAAATTCAGGAATGGCGCCGTAACCAAGCATTGTACCTAAAATACCGCCAGCGCTCGCCGGGTTGCAATCCGAATCCTGACCGCAACGCGTGCTGATTTCCATGGTTTTACCAAAATCGCCTTCGCCATATAGCAAGCCAATAATAATATAGGCAGCATTGATTTTCGCGTCAATATTGAAGCTGTTAAAAACACCATCGGGACAACCAATATCCGACGACCATTTCCGTTCGCATTCGAACCAGTTTCTTTTCCAGTCAGTTGGAAACTCTTTTTTCCAACTGATCACATCATTCATACACTGGTAAAATTCAGATTCCTGCGGAATAGATTTTAAGGCTTCGGTCACGATGTAATTTATATCGTTCGAAACGAATGCCAGCGAGTACATGGCAGCCACATAAACGCCACCATACCAGCCATCGCCATAATTCATGATGTGGCCAACTTTATCGCAAATTTCGGTTGAAGTATTTACCATACCGGGAGACATCAGTCCGGCAAAATCGGCTTCAATCTGAAAATCGATATCATCTGCATGTGGATTATTCAACCAGTGACCTGATTCGGGAGGAGCAATACCATTAAGAATATTGTATCTGGCTGCCTGATTGGCATGCCAAAGCATATATTCGGCATTGGCAAAAGCATTTGCATGTGATGAGGCAGGAGCATCAAGCCCCTCCTTTTCAAATACATCAACAAAGGTCAGATCCATGTAAACATCATCATACAATCCGGGAGAATTCTCGTAATACCATTTACAACGATTGTTGTCCCACGGAATCGGCTGATAATCCTGGATCATGGTCCCTTTGTACTGAAATTCGGTTGGACCGCCAAAAGTACATCCGATCACCTGACCGGCCCAGCCGCCTTTGATTTTGTCTTTAAGTATTTCGGTAGTGATAGAAGTTTGAATTACGGGCGCTGCTTGTTTTTTTGTACATGAAGTCGCTGCCACAAAAACGATGAACAACAGTAATAGTATTGAGTTAGTTTTCATTGCAAAAGTATTTATTGGTTTAGGTTAATATTTCTTTTCGGTATGGAACTGATGATTGCGCACCAATCCTAGTTACAGAAATCGCCGCGGCCTTGTTTGCAAAAGCGATCGATTCCTGAATGGTTTTTCCTTCAGACAAGGCAACCACCAAAGCGCCGTTGAATGTGTCTCCCGCAGCAGTTGTATCCACAGCCTCCACTTTGGGGGCACTGATGATTTCAGATTTTCCATTCGACAACAGAAATGCTCCGGCGGAACCCATCGTAATAATAACTACTTCAACCCCTTTTTCATTGAGTGCTGAAGCCGCTTTCAGAGCCGATTGTTCGTCGGTCACTTTAATTCCGGTCAGCAATTCGGCTTCCGTTTCGTTGGGTGTAATGATGTATAAATTCTGAAGTAATTCGTTGGTCAGTGCGGCAGCCGGAGCTGGATTTAAAATTACTTTTTTCTGCTTTTTGGCTGCCATCCGGGCGATGTGCTCAACGGTTGGGATCGGAATTTCAAGCTGCATCAGCACAAACTCCGATTCATCAAGTTCGGCAATTGCTTTATCAAAATCGGCTGCACTCAATGTTCCGTTTGAGCCGGGCGCAACCACGATGGAGTTTTCGCCCTTTTTATCGACGGTGATCAAAGCTACACCACTTGGATTTTCAGGATCGACAGCTACAAAATCGACATTGATTCCTTCGTCTTCGAGTTGTTGAACAGCTTGTTTACCAAAAATATCGTCACCAATTTTGCCGACAAAAGTGACCATGCCACCCAACCGGGCTGCCGCAACAGCCTGATTAGCGCCTTTTCCACCGGCGTTCATCAAAAATCGCCCGCCCAATATTGTTTCTCCAGGTGCAGGAAAATTATGTGTTTTAATGACCATGTCGGTATTCGAACTACCAACGATCAATATCTTTCTACCATTCATATTTTTAGTTTTTCTTGAATATGACCAAAGTTAGTATATATTTTCAAACACATTTGTCACTAACGCCTGTCATAAAACATCCCATGTCAAAACTTGACAGTCTGATCATTTTAATCAACTCGATGGACACTGCCGAAAAACGGTATTTCCAGATAAATACGAAGATGCATGAAGGTAAAAAAGATTACCAAATTCTTTTCGACCTGATTCATCAGTCGGGTTCATCCGCCCGTTAAATGTTGGGAAACCCTTTTTGCAGGTTCCGCAGGTTAAAACAATGCGGTATATCAACATGTTGATCCATGTTGAGCAAAACTATCCGTATGAGAATCAACTACTCAAAACCTTCGATTTTATTCACTGGCTGGAAATAACGACAAAAAAATAATGATGGGCTATTTCAGAAATACCTCGGAACTTTCGTCTTGTATTTTCGGTATTCGTCGCCAAATTCATTTTCCAGAAATTTCTCTTCGCCAATAATAATAAAATGATGAACAATCATTCCATACAGCATGACAATCAGGAGCAAAATACTGGGAAGGAACAAAAATGTGGCCGTGTTCATAAAAAAAAAGCTCGAATACATCGGGTTCCGGCTAATGGAATATATGCCGCTTGTGCGAAGTTCATGTTTCCCGCTGGGCAAGCCGATATTGGTAATCAAACCCATTGAAAGATAGGCCGGGACAATGATCAGGTTGGCCGGAATCAGAATAACTGCGGCCAAAAGTTTTTGGATCTCAGGCGTATAACCCTGAAGTAATAAAGGAACCGAACTGCGGTATTCAGGAAAAACAGAAATTACCGCAAACAATGCCCAGACACCAAAAAGCAGAAACTTGCCTGTGAAAAACAAAACTGGATGAATGGTTGGTTTCCCCATCGCATTTTTCCCGCTTTTGGCGAGGAATGCGCCAAGAAAAACAGTTGAGAGAATTGGCATAATGATCAAAACCGCCAAAGGGTAATCTATCCAGTTCATTAGATGCTTCCTTTAAATTGATAGCCCAAATCAGTCACAATCCGCTCAATTTCAGGCAAATTAATTTTAGAACCTTTTATTTTTACCTGCGAAGTGTTTCTATCGGCTACTACTTCTTCGATGCCGTCCAATTTCGAAAGATTACGGTTAATACTGGCTTCGCAATGCAAACAAGTCATGCCTTCCACTTTGATCGTTTGAAATTTTACGCTTGTCATTTTCTTGCTTTTTTCAATTCGGTTAACAACATATCCTGAAACCATTAAAACAACCAGATAATACAATTCCGAAAAATACCTGACTACATAATCCATCTCTCAATCCCTTAGCCTCGCTTTATAAGGTTATCGAAATATCTATCCCTTAATATTCTGCTCGCAGGCAGCTTTTAATTGTTTGCCTGTTGCATTTTCCGGATCAATAACAAGCGCTTTTTCTACCAATGGCAACGACTTCTTAAACTCACCCTTTGCTTTTTCGGTAGCAACTTTGTAGGGCTCGTCGGTTGTTTTGTATTTTGCAGCAGCTACATCAGCGGCAGCAACTTTAAGAATATTAGCGCCGGCAGTGTAAAATACATTGGCCTCTTTCAGATAAACATTGGCCAACATTCCTTGAATTTTGTCATCATCAGGTGAAGTAGCCAATGCAACCTCAAGGGTTTTCACATATTCTTCATCATTCTTCGTTAATCTATAAGTATTTATCTTATAAAGCAACGCGGTTTCTTTCTTATAATCCATTGCAATCGTTTCATTTAACAATTTAATTGCTTTATTAAAATCTTTTGATTGATAGGCACAAACTGCCATGTTATAAACCATTGCAGTATCTTTGGGCTCATCGCCCCATTTACTCAATGCAGTTTCGTATAACTTAAGAGCTCCGGCATAATCTTTGACCCGAAGGGCATCATTGCCTTCATTTTTAAAATCAATTGCACCTTTTTCATCTTGTGCAAATGCCACCACAATTCCAAAACATAATACAATAGCTAAAAAAAATCGTTTCATACTTATAATTTTAAAGGTTTATAATTAATTTCAATAAATTTTTAATCTGATATTAACTAAGTTCATGCCAAAAATAGCAATTACAAACAAAAAACCTAAGAATTAATTAACACAGAAATGAAAAAATCATCTTTTTTTGGTTGAAAGGCAATTGTAATTCGTAAATCTAATTGCCGTAAAAACCTATGGATTAAACATGTCGGGGGTAAAATACCCTAAAATGTTTCTGGCCATTTCAATTCCTGATTTTGCTTCCTGATTTTCGGGCTCAATTTCCAAAACTGAAACATAATCATTCATAGCATCGCCCCAGTTTTGCATTTTATAATGAATACGCGCCCTGAGCAAAAATGCCCCACAATTTTTCTGATCGTTCCGGATAATCTCATTCAAAGCTTCGAAAGAACCCGATAATTCATTCTGATCGAACAACAATTTTGCATCATTTAATAATTCATTCATTGCTATTTAAACTTTTACTATTTAAATAAGTGTCTTCTACTCTGCCCTTGTAACAGATATAACACCGTTGATACCCTTTAGTTTATTCATTAAAAAGTCAAGATGATCGAGCCCATTTACAAAAACCCGCAAAGTTCCATCGAATGCGCCATTGTTGGTATCTATATTTATAGAACGCATCTGAACACCAATGTCTTTGGAAATTACATGCGAAATTTGACCAACAATGCCAAGCTCGTCGGTTCCGGCAATACGGATTGTCGCCTGAAACGATGATTTTTTCTTAGTTTCCTGCCATTTGGCTTTGATGATTCGGTATGGATAGCGCTCAAACAATTGCGGGGCGTTCGGGCAAGTTGAACGATGTATTTTTATTCCTTCACTAATGGTGACAAAACCAAATATAGGATCTCCGAAAATAGGGTTACAGCAAGGAGCCAGTTTATAAACTACGTTTTTGATGTTGTTATCAATGACCAGGTAATCATCGCCGCCTGAAAACTCCAAATCCTGGATTTTATCTTTGGGCAGTATATCTGCAACAAGCTGTTTTGCTGTCTCTTCCTTTTTGCCCACCAGCAACTCTTTAATTTCAAGTGGGTCAATCTTACCGATCGAAACATTGTAATACAAGTCCTGAGCCAGTTTCAGCTTATAATTCTTCAGGATTTTGCGGATGCTTTCATCATTGTATTCAATCTTCCAGTTTTTCATTTTCCGGAGCACGATTTCCTTTCCATTCTCGGCTTCGCGCTTTACTTCCTCATTCAAACTTGCTTTTATCCGGTTTTTGGCTTTTGTGGTGGCAACAAAATCGAGCCAATCCAGTTTGGGTCGCTGATGGTTCGCGGTATCAACCGAAATCTGATCGCCATTTTTAAGCTTATGGCGCAGGGTGACATTTCGTCCGTTTACTTTTCCGCCCACACAGCGGTCTCCTACTCCTGAATGGATCTCGTAGGCAAAATCGAGCAATGTTGCGCCAGCCGACAATTTGCGCAAATCGCCTTTTGGCGTAAAAACAAATATTTCGTCGGCATAAACGTCCATTTTGAAATCGTCGATAAAATCGACCATATTCAAATCCGGGTTTTCTAAAATCTCGCGAACGTTGGCCAGCCATTTTTCCATTTCAGAAGTACCTGTCCCTCCTTTATATTTCCAATGGGCAGCTAAACCTTTTTCGGCAATTTCGTCCATTCTTCTTGTTCGTATCTGAATTTCGACCCATTTATCGTTCGGCCCCAAAACTGTGGCATGAAGAGACTCGTACCCATTGGATTTCGGAATTGTGATCCAATCGCGCATACGTTTCGGGTTCGACTGGTATTCTTCGGTCACGATCGAATATACCTGCCAGCAATCCGACTTTTCATTTTCCAGTTCCGAATTCAGGATTATACGGATGGCAAATAAATCGAACACTTCATCGAAATCCACCTTCTGTGTCTGCATTTTACGCCAGATGGAATTGATGGATTTGGTACGCGCCTTCATATCGAAGGAAAATCCCCTGATATTCAATTTGTTTTCGATGGGTTTTACAAATTCGGCCACAAAATTTGCGCGTTCCCTGTCGGTTTCTTTCAATCGCAGGGCAACAGCTTTGTACGCCTCCGGATTTTGATATTTCAGGCAAAGATCCAATAACTCGGAATTGATATAGTACAACCCGAGCCTGTGGGCCAAAGGGGCATATAAATGGGATGTTTCACTTGATATTTTGGCCCGTACAGCATCACTTTGCGAATCGAGGTGGCGCATTACCTGCATGCGATCGGCTATTTTTACCAGTATTACCCGAACATCGCCAGCCATGGCCAGCATCAGGTTGCGGAAGTTTTCAGAATGTAATTCAACAGTATCAGTTCCCAGCGCATTTATTTTGGCCATACCTTCCAGAATCGATGTTACGCCTTTTCCAAACCGGGATTCTATTTCTTTGGCATGCCCATCAATATAGAAAGCATTGTGCAACAAAGCAGCCGTAGCTGAATCGACCCCCAGGCCAATCTCATGAACAACAATCCTTGCAACTTCAATAGAGTGGACTACAATTATTTCGCCCGATTCCCAACTTTTATCGCCAAAAACCTCACAGGCAAATTTATAGGCATCGTGAATTTTGGAGTGGTCCTTTTCCGGAATGTTTGTTTTGCATATTTCGAAGAATCCGGAAAATGCTGTTTCAATATCTGTCATCACGTTATCATTTTCAGTTTTGGAATAATAGTTTGAAGAAACTGCTCCCTATCCAGTTGTTTTGCGCTATCATCAAATGAGATCTTTACAACAGAATTCATTGTGGCCACATCGCCAGGGATTTCGCGGGGAGTTAATATAGTCGCAGGATTCAATTCATTAATTTGTGTTCTGCTGAAATCAGAAGGATACAAGTTTAAAAAAGTGTTAATAAAAAAGGCTACCGATTGGCAGCCTTTTGCAAATTATCATTTGTAAAAAATTATACTGCCGCATTCGGATCAACAAAGACTCGCTGTCCCATTTCACGATCCATCATAAAAATGCCATTGCCTTGTCCGTTGATAAGTTTAAGTGTGTCCAGTATCTTTTGAACGTTGGCTTCTTCTTCCACCTGCTCATCAATAAACCACTTCAGGAAGCTCTGCGAAGCATGGTCGCTTGCTGCCATTGCAACATTCATTAAATTATTAATCAGGTCGGTAACATGGTTCTCGTGTACCAGCGTTTTCTCAAAAACGTCAACAATTCCGCCAAAATCAACCGGCACCTGTTCGATCGTTTTCAAAACTACTTTTCCATTGCGTTCGGTCAGATAGTTGAAAAATTTCAACGCATGCGCTGCTTCTTCCTGATACTGAACTTTCATCCAGTTGGCAAAACCAGAAAGGCCCATGTCTTCAAAGTAAGCAGCCATCGACAGGTAAAGATATGCCGAATAACTTTCAGCATTGATCTGTTCATTTATTGCATCTAAAACTTCTTTTTTTATCATAGCCCTATGTTTTTCAATTTTCAATAAAAATACAAAATTATATTTAGCCCCGAACTTATATTTAACTTAGAACAAGAAAATTTCTGAAATGTTTCAAAAAAAATAACAATCAGTCATGAAAATCGAGGTTGAATTTTTGTTTGAATTCATTCAGGACCGGATTTTTTTGCATCATCATCTGTAATTTTTCCGAATCAGAAAAAATAACCCGTTCTGATTCAATTTTTTCGATCCTGGTGGTTATTTCAATTCCCGAATTCCGGAGTTCTTTGCGCAACCAGGAAACCAGCTCTGGTTTTATCTGTCGGATATCTTCTTCCTGAACTGAATTCCCGATTTTAAACGACAATTTATTGCCATCGGTTATTTCCGGAATATTTGAAAGTGCGGAACAAAGGCTTGGACGGCCAGCTATTTTATCCAAAAATTCAATCCATTTTGCAGCCAATTGTTCCTGTGTAAACGGTTCGGAATCATTCTCCTGATACTGACTAAAAATGGTTTTCTGGGGATCATCCTGTGACTTTTTTTCCTGACTGCTTCCTGAAAGTGCATCTTTTATTGACGGGCTAAAAGAACTCCCCAATTTTCGGATTACTTTCATAGTGGAAATTTTTTCAACCGGTGCGGCATTGCTTACAGAAGCCGAAGTAATGATTTCAGGTTGTGATACCGAGGCAGCAGACTGTTGAAGGGGCTGTTGATCGGTCAGGTTAAAAATCGGCAGGATCGTTTCTTCACCGGTTTCGTCAACTATTTTTTTTTTAAGGCAAGCTGCGAAATTTTGATAATTGCCAATTCAACCAGCAACCTTTTATTCTGACTTGCCTTGTACTGAAGGTCGCATCCGTTTGCAATCTGCAGTGCGCCGATCAGGAAATCGGTGTCGCAATGTGTTGCCTGAACTTTATATTTTTCTTTGATTTCGCCCCCAACTTCGAGTAGTTGAATTGTGACAGGATCTTTGCAAACCATCACATCCCTGAAATGTGAACTTAGCCCTGTAATAAAATGGTGGCCTTCGAAACCATGATCGAGAACCTCGTTGAAAAGCAGCAAACATCCCGAGATGTCATTTTTCAGGAACAAATCGACCAATCGGAAATAATAATCGTAATCGAGCACGTTCAGGTTGGAGATGACATCTTTGTAGGAAATATTTCTTCCGGAGAAACTAACAATCTGGTCGAAAATCGACAATGCATCACGCATGGCGCCATCGGCTTTTTGAGCAATCACGTTCAGTGCTTCACTCTCAATCGAAACAGTTTCACCAGCAGCAACATGCGACAAATAACCGGATATATCACTGATTTTGATCCGGTTAAAATCAAAAATCTGACAGCGCGACAAAATAGTCGGGATAATTTTATGCTTTTCGGTGGTTGCCAAAATGAAAATAGCATGACGTGGAGGTTCTTCAAGTGTCTTCAGGAATGCATTAAATGCACTCGAAGACAACATGTGAACTTCATCGATTATATAAACGCTGTATTTCCCGATTTGCGGCGGAATCCTTACCTGATCAGTTAGGTTTCGGATATCGTCAACAGAGTTGTTCGATGCAGCATCCAGTTCATGAATATTGTAGGAGCGGTTTCCGTTGAAAGCCATGCACGACTCGCATTGGTTGCATGGTTCAATTTCTGCGGAAAGATTCTGACAGTTAATGGTTTTCGCAAAAATACGCGCACAGGTAGTTTTTCCCACCCCGCGAGGACCGCAAAACAAATAAGCATGGGCAAGCTGGTTGTTTTTGATCGCATTTTTTAATGTCGATGTAATCGATGCCTGACCAACAACTGTTTGAAACGTATCAGGCCTGTATTTACGTGCAGAAACAATAAAATTCTCCATAAAATTCTCTTCATTGAACGCCCAAATATAATCATTCTGACCTAATGGCAAGGGTGAAATTTATTAACAAAATCAGGAATGATATGAAATCAACCATACATGTATTACTTTTATAAAGCTGCTTAGTACATGACAAAAATATAAATATCTGATTATAAGCAAAATAAGTTCTTTTAAATTTGGATAATACCCTGAATATCATTATCTTACAAGAAATTACAACATATCTAAGTAAGAAATATGACATCCAAGGTAGACACC
>JANONW010000380.1:0-39394 GCA_031421065.1 Prolixibacteraceae bacterium | reverse complement strand
AGATCATCTTCCTGTATAGTGAGCCTTCGTGCCTGACTGATGTTTGTATTAAAAGCAACTTTAACTTTTGGAGACAACTGATATTCGTTGTTAACCCTGAATGTAATCCTATTGAATTCAGAGCCTTTGATAGTCCCATCCTGATTCAGTGCCGATATGCTCATTAAGTAACGGTTTACCTCCGATCCACCGGAAATGGAAAAATGGTGGTTCTGTACAAGCGCCTTACGGGTAATGAGGTTCCACCAGTTGGTACCACCGGTAAACATGTTTGGATCTTTAAAATCTTCAATGTATTTGTATGCATTGGCACCTTCACTTTTGGTTCCATTTGTTACAGCCAGATTATGGATAGTCGCAAATTGTTTACTGTCGCCCATTTCAGGATTTTTCCATACATTGTTGATGCCGATGTACGAATCGGCAGTTATAATAGGGCTGCCGGGTTTTCCTTTTTTCGTGTTGATAAGTATTACCCCATTGGCGCCGCGGTTCCCATAAATAGCAGTTGCTGAGGCATCTTTCAGGATTTCAATATTGTCAATATCACCCACATTCAGAAAACGGATGTCATCAGTCGGGATTCCGTCGATCACAAATAGCGGATTATTGTTGTTTACCGTGCCAATTCCGCGAATCCTAATGGATGTTCCAGCGCCCGGCGACCCTGAAGTGGAGGTAATAAGCACTCCTGCTGCTTTTCCCTGTAATGCCTGATCTATACCTGAAACTGACATTCTGCGGACTCCGTCAACTTCGATTGAGGCAATTGCTCCGGTCAGGTCCGATTTGCGCTGATCACCATAACCAATAACGACCACTTCATCAACATTTAGAACTTCAAGATTGAGGTTAACATTTACCTGTGTTCGCTGCCCAACAACCACTTCCTGTTTTTTCATGCCCACAAACGAAAACAACAAAGTGTCGGCATTAAGTGGAAGCTCAATCTGATAATATCCATTGCGATCGGTAAGTGTTCCTGTATATGTATTTTTTATTATTACTGTCACGCCCGGAATGGTTTCATTGTTATTGCTGGTTACAAAACCTTTAACAGTGCGCGACAAATTGCTACGCAGATTTTCAGGAACAATTACTTTATCCTGCGACAAAATGATGTGACGGTCGATCATTTGGTAGGAATAGGGTGAATTGAAAAACAATTGGCCGAGTACTTCGCGAATAGAAGCATTCTTAATCTGTATAGATGTTTTTGGAGTCAGGTTGATGCTGGATTGTTCGTAAAAGAAACGAAATCCACTTTGCCGTTCAATTTCAGCAATGATTCGCTCAATCGGTGTATCCCTGAAATCAAGGGATATAGTTTTTTCCTGCGAAAATATTTTCACAGAAAATAAAATCAGGAAAATAGACATAAGAAGCTTTGCTCTCATAAATACAGGAAGTTTCCACCCAGCTAATACTCCTGTAAATATCTACATTTTTCCCACTAATTTATTATTTTTGATTTTCCAAATTGCCACAAACTTTGAGTAGGATGCAAAACAAACAGAATGAACACTTTAGGCAAGAAATATTTTTTCGCTTCCCGAAACTGATTTAAGATAGCTTCCGCTATTTTTTCCTGATAATGATTTTGTTCCGGTCGGTAATGTATTCGATTGGTTCAAAAGTAGATCGTTTGATGACTTCAAGAATGGTGAAAATATTGTCGTCAACTTTAAAATCACCGGTGTAGGTTTTTTCTTTCAGCGATGCATCCTGAAAAGTAATTTCAACATTGTAGATTCGTTCAATCCTTTTGGCAAGTGTTTCAAATTTCTCGTCTTTGAAAACAAATTCGCCTTTCATCCAATAGGTGTAAAACTTTGTATCGACCCGGGTTTTGGTAAGCCGGTCGCTCACTTTATCAAAATACAAACTTTCACCTGGGACAAGGGTATTTTCAATTTCAGGATTTTCGTTTGACTTGACAGTGACTTTACCGGAGATAAGGGTGGTTTCAACAAATTTATCGTTGGGATAAGCGCTTACATTGAATTTTGTTCCCAAAACCTTGATGCTGACATCTGAAGTGTGCACAACAAAAGGTATTTTGGCACTTGGTTTAATTTCAAAATATGCCTCGCCAGTCAATTCCACTTTGCGCAACTTACCGTTAAACTTTTTTGGATAAACCAGTTTACTGCTGTTGTTCAGCCAAATGCGGCTTCCATCGGGCAATATAACTTCCGATTTATTTCCTTTAGGTACCGAAATGGTGCAGAATTCGTCTGCGGAATATTCGTTCGAGATGTAATAAGAGGCCAGATAGCCAAATGAAAGGATGAAAAAGATAATTGCGGCATACTTAACAAATTGATTGACCCGGAAGGAAATTTGTCGAACCCTGGATCGCGTTTGAGTTACTTCCGCGAACTTAATTCGGTTAATCAACTTGTCGTACGCCGCAATTGCTTGCGAATTGTTTGTTTGATCTTGTTTGTGGCCCCAGAGTTCCTTTAATTGAAAATATACTTGCTTGTTTGTGGTCGATGTATTCAGCCATTCATTCAGTGCAATTTCCTCTTCAACGGAAACTTCACCCTCCAATTTTCTTCCTAATATGCTCCAAATCGTTTCCATTGTATTCTGAAATTCATAATTAAAGACCTGCATTTGCGAATAATCTACCAGTTGACCGGCAGATTATTTTAAAATATTTTTTGCGATTTTTGCAAATAAATGAAATAGTATAAGATTTTTGTCCTCCTCCGTGAGGTTTTTTAAAATATGACTCAATTTTTTCACCGCGGTAGCAATGTGATTGTCGATGGTGTTGACCGAGATATTCAAAATATCTGCTATTTCCTTGTATTTCATCCCTTCAACTTTGGCCATCTGGAAAACAAGTTTTGTTTTTGGCGAAAGCTGATTGATGGCCTGTTCAATTTCGTTGCGCACTTCAGCAGTAAAAAAGGCCGTTTCAGGCGTTAATTCATCCACTTCAAACCTTACTAAAACATCGTCGAGCGAAGTATTCCTTTCTTTCCTGAATTTGCTGAGATAATTAAACGAAGTATTTTTTGTTGAAATGAAAAGATAACCGGACAAGCTTGCGATGTTTTTAAGTGTCGATCTTTTTTGCCAAATATTCAGGAACACATCGTTTACAGCTTCTTCTGCAAATTCGGCCGAATGGAGGATCGAAAAGGCAAATTTGTAAAGCCGATCGAAATAAGCCAGATATAATTCCTCAAATGCCTGCTGATCTGAATTCTGGCTTATTTTTTTACAGAGTATTCCGATGTGCTGGGTATTGTCCAATCCTTGGTTACTGTTAGTCCGATTTATAATAAATTGAGCCACGAAGATAGTATTTCAGGTCCCAAGTTCCAAAATAGCTATTTTCAATAAAAACGAACATTCGTTAACTGGTCTTTTGTTTATTTATTTCAACCAAACTTAAAACAAAATCAGATTTTGCTTGTTTGAAGCGTTAAAAAAAAGAGGATTTCAAAGAATGACTCACTATTCCATCAAAGACCTTGAACACTTGTCGGGCATCAAAGCCCACACCATACGCATTTGGGAAAAACGATATCAACTTCTCGACCCAAACCGGTCTGATACAAACATCCGTTCTTATACCGATGATGATGTCAGGAGAATATTGAATGTGTCGATGCTCACCAAAAACGGTTATAAAATTTCTAATGTTGCCGCGTTCGATGATACAAAACTTCAGGCAGAGGTACTAAGGCAAAACAAAAACTTATTGGATCCTGAAAAAAATATAGATCAGCTTTTGTTTCACACCGTCAATCTCGACACTTTTGGATTTGAGCAACTTCTGAAGGGAATAATTCAGGAAAACGGTTTTTCAAAAACCATTCAAAATGTGATCTTCCCGTTTTTCGAACGAATTGGTTTGTTGTGGCAGGCAGGTTCAATTTTTGTTGCGCACGAGCACTTTGTTTCTAACCTGATCAGAAACCACCTGATTATTGAAGCGGCAAAATTCGATAACCACCTTTCAGAAAAAAAAGTATTGTTCTTCCTGCGTGAAGAAGAATTGCATGAACTTGGATTGTTGTATTTTAATTTTCTGGCCGCAGAAAACGGTTTTAGATGCATTTATTTGGGACAAAGTTTGCCATTCAACGATCTGGCCAATCTGTTAAGGGGCACTGAATTCAATTTTGTATGCACAACCTTTATTCATGCCATCGAAAAACCAGAACTGGAACAATACCTTGCCAATTTGTCGTTGACTTTCAATAAAAACAAGATTCTGGTTGCAGGTCGTCAAATTGCCATTCATAAACCGAAACTACCATCAAATGTGGCAGTAATAAAAAACAACAATGATTTTATCAGGAGAATTTCAGGATAAGTTAATACTGAAATAAATGGCAAAAAAATGCAACACACTTCCGGCCAAAACAAATAAATGCCAAATCCCATGACTGTACGGAAGTTTGCGCCACATATAAAAAATAACACCAACAGAATATGCAATTCCCCCCAAAATGAGGAATGTAAGGCTAATTGATGGCAAACTCAAATAAGCCTGTTTGCCGGCAATAACAAACATCCAGCCCATCAATAGGTAAACTGCAACCATTAATTTCCTGAAACGGTGCAGATAAATGGAACGGATTACCGCCCCAACGAGTGCAAGCCCCCAAATGATGCCAAAGAGTGTCCAGCCCCAGACGCCCCGGATACTTGTGAGCAAGATAGGCGTATAAGTTCCGGCAATGAGCAAAAAGATTGAAACATGGTCGAAACGTGCAAACAGATTTTTAATACGGGGACTCGAAAAACTGTGGTACAAAGTTGATGACAAATACAGAAGAATGAGCGTACTTCCATAAATGGAGTAACTTACCAGATGCAATGCATCACCGTGGTTACCGGCAACCACAATCAATACAACCAACGCAACAACACTAAGTAACGCACCGATTCCGTGGGTAATGCCGTTTACAATTTCTTCCCTGGTGGTCAGATCACGATATATTTTAGATGATTTCGTATCCATTGTCATGACGTTTTCTTATCAATCAGGTAAGAGTTACGTTCAGAGGAATTACGAAAATTCAGTTCGGCAAGAAATCCGGCCAGGAACAATTGTGTACCAATAATCATGGCTGCGAGTGAGAGGAAAAAATAAGGACTATCCGTGATACGGGGCGCCAGTTGGTTGTTGAGGGTAAGATAAAGTTTTTGGGCGCCTACCCAAACTGCAGCGGCAAATCCAACCATAAAAGTGAGCGTGCCAAATACACCAAAAAAGTGCATTGGACGTTTGCTAAACTTCGAAATAAAAATTACAGAGAGTAAATCGAGTGGCCCGCGAATGAAACGCTCCATTCCGAATTTGGTAACTCCGAACTTGCGTTCCTGATGCTGAACAACTTTTTCGCCAATTCGCTTAAACCCGGCCCATTTGGCCAGCACAGGTATATAACGGTGCATGTCGCCATACACTTCAATGCTTTTAACGACTTGTTTCTTGTAAGCTTTTAATCCGCAGTTAAAATCGTGGATTTTTATCCCTGTCATCCGGCGGGCAGTCCAGTTATAAAATTTGCTCGGAATGTTTTTCGAGAGCACCGGATCGTAGCGTTTTTTCTTCCATCCGGAAACAAGGTCATATTTTTCTTCGGTAATCATGCGGTACAAATCCGGTATTTCCTCCGGACTGTCCTGCAAATCGGCATCCATGGTAATTACCACGTTGCCTTCAGCCTGAGCAAAACCACAATATAAACCAGCTGATTTTCCGTAGTTGCGCCTGAATTTTATTCCTTTAATACAAGGATTTTGACGGCTAATTTGCTCGATCAGTTCCCATGAACCATCGGTGCTCCCATCGTCAATCAAAATAACTTCGTAAGTGAATTGATTGGTCTGCATTACCTTATCAATCCATTCGGTTAATTCAGGGAGTGAATCTACTTCATTAAAAAGTGGGACAACTACGGAAATATCCATTGGTTTTATCCTTCAGTTTTTACATCTTCCATTGCATCTTCAAAAGCATCTTCGTTGGGTTGCTTTTGAATGAAAATTGCACTGACCAAAGATATAATTGTTCCTATTAATACGGAACTTAATAATCCCATGATCGCCATCCAACCCGGGGTCATCATTTTAGCAGACATTTCCATCGTCTTTTCAATCATTTCTTCGCTCATTCCGTTTTGCAGGTATGCCTCTTCCTGAGCAATTCTGATCTGGTCAAGCAGGCTTGGATCGATCTTAAAAATTATCAGGCTATACAATGTGGCGATTATACCACTGAAAAACATTACAGCCACACCAATACCCACTGCCTGGCCATAAGTTATGGAGCCATTCAGTTCATTGTTTCTGTAATAAATCTGAGCCAATACAATACAAACGGCATATAGAATAAACGGTACAAACGCCAAACTCTTATTTTGCGATTGTCCTAAAACATACATAACAACAGAATAAAGCGTTAAAAAGATACCGACATAAAGTCCGTAAACCATTGCTGATTTCCAAAAGGTTGATTTTTGTTCCATAATGTTTTTTTGATTAGTGATTAAACAAATATATCTGATTTTATTGACAGCACCGTTATTAACGCGCATTTTAGGGGCAAAAAAATAAAGTTTATTTTTTTTTAGCCAATAGTTGATTGATCGCTAATTGGTTAGTTTGTCCGGGTTCAAAAAAATTACAGGGTGGCTATGATTTCATTTGCGGGTATGTCAAATTTTTCTACTTTTGTCGCCGGGTAAGTCCTGTACGACTAGCTCCTGTTGAATTCCCCCAGAGTCGGAAGGCAGCAAGGGTAAACGGTCGAGCGGTGCGATGCAGGTAGCTTACCCACTTTTTTTTGCCGAATTAGCTCAGTTGGCCAGAGCACGTGATTTGTAATCTCGGGGTCCACAGTTCGAATCTGTGATTCGGCTCGCAAATAAAAAGTTCTGAATATTTTGAATGGGGAGATACCAAAGTGGCCAACTGGGGCAGACTGTAACTCTGCTGGCGTACGCCTTCGTAGGTTCGAATCCTGCTCTCCCCACAACAAAGAAGTTACAAGTTTAAAGTTCAAAGTTCCAAGTTAAATGCGCAACTTGAAACCTGAAACTTGGAACTCACAAGCGGGAGTAGCTCAGTTGATAGAGCATTAGCCTTCCAAGCTAAGGGTCGCGAGTTTGAATCTCGTCTCCCGCTCAAACGGAAAAGTGTTCAGAAACGGGCACTTTTTTGTTTTTATAACTTTGAGCTTACTACGAATTTTGCATACCGATTTTGACGATGCAGTGGCTAAAATTACAGAAGCTTTAAAAACAGAAGGCTTTGGCGTGTTGACCGAAATTGATATGCAAGCTAAGTTAAAGGAAAAACTTGGAGTGGATTACAAAAAATACAAGATTTTGGGTGCATGTAACCCGGCCTTTGCCTATAAAGCTTTGAAGGCCGAAGAAATGATCGGAGTGATGCTGCCCTGCAACATAGTTGTAACCGACAAAGAAGATGGTACAACCGAAGTTGCTGCCATTAATCCCATTGCATCAATGATGGCCATACAAAACCCGGCATTGGGGCCACTAGCACAGGAAGTAACAAAGAAGCTAAAAAGGGCAATCAACCTTTTGAAATAAGATAGTAATTCTATTCTTCGTCCTGGTTTTTAATGAATTCAGATACTTTGGCCACTACATGTGACGATATAGGTGATAGAAAGATCAAAACATGAAAAATGATAATCGAGATCAATGCCACCTTCCAGGTTAAAAACAATAGGTTAACAGCCACAAGAAGAATAAGTGATGCAAACGATGAAACTTTGGTTACCACGTGCATACGTGCAAAAAGGTTATTGAACCTCACAATACCAATAGAGGCAATTAAAATCATTACCGCACTAAGCAGCGCCAATATTCCTACAATAATTTCAATCATTTTAGCTCTGTTTTTTTATATAGATAACGGGCAATTATCATCGAACCAAAAACCAAAAGGAGCGAAATGGCCAAAACCACATCCAACGACATCGGATCGCGGGAATAAATCACATCGCAAAGAATTATCCCCACTATGATCATAGCAATCTGGTCGAGCGCCACAACGCGGTCAGGCAACCCCGGCCCTTTAAACAAACGATACAAAGGGAACAACAAGCTCAGTGTCATAATCCCCATCGCAGTTAGCGAGGCGTTTTCAAGAAAAGATAAATTTGCGCTCCAGAATATCATACCGCCTCCTCGTTTAATGGGTTAATAACTTGGGCGTTTAAAGTCCGAAGCAACATTTTTTCAATTTTACGCGAAGTACTTATGAAACTGTCCCGATCAGCGAAATTAAGCAAATGCACTGAGATGGTTAGATGATCTTCCGACAAATCGATACTAAGCGATCCGGGGGTCATGCTTATTAAGTTAAAAAGAAGGATGATGTGCCACGAATTTATACTTTGAACAGTATATTCGACCATACCCCCATTATCACCGCGATAGCCTTTCAACACGAGCCAACCAACGAGCCAACCCGATTCGACTACTTTGTAGCAGAAATAGAAGAACAATACAGCCAAGTTAAAACCCTGGTAAAGGTATTTGATTATATCTTTCATCTTAAAACAAAATTAATGTACAACTCTGTATTTAGTAAATCAGATGCGGCCATTTCGCAATAGGTTACCACCGGACCGGCAAAAACACCCATTCCAACAATGGCCAGGGCAAGGATCACAGAAGCCGTAAGCATCAAACCATGTGGAAGCTGTTTGGAAATTTCGGGCGCATCAACATCAGTAGGGGTATTCTTCCAGAAAACCTCGATCCAGATTTTCAGCATTGAAAAAAGGGTAAACAAGCCCACGAAAAGTGCCACCAAAGCTACGGCAATATGCCCGCTTTCGATACCGGCCTTAATCACCAGGTATTTTCCGATGAACCCGCTCAAAGGAGGCAGGCCGGCCAGGCTAAAAGCAGATATAAAAAAGAGGACTCCCCATAAAGTGTTCTTTTTAAACATGTCGCCCAGTACTTTCAAATTTAACGTTTGACGTTCGCGATGAACCCATCCGGCAACAAGAAAAGCATTGGTTTTTGAGATCATGTTATGCCCAAGAAAAAATATGGCTGCGGTTAAACCCGAAACAGTATAAAAAGCCAGGCCAATAACCACATAGCCTAACTGGCTAATAATGTGGAAAGACAAAATTTTCCGGAAATCAAATTGCGAAGTGGCAGTTATCACACCGATTACCATTGACAGGATTCCGATCCACAACACCACTGGATTCCAGAAATGGGTTGAATGATAAAGGAAAAGCGTATAAATTCGGATAAGGGAATAGATACCAACTTTGGTGAGCAATCCGGCAAAAAGAGCTGTAACTGCCGGAGGGGGCGTATGGTACGAGGCAGGTAACCAGAAGAAAAACGGGAACAATGCCCCTTTAATGGCAAAACCGACCACGAATAAAACCATGGCAGGGCTTATCAGGCTTAAAACCTCGCTCGATTGGGCGATTTTCTGCGACAGATCGGCCATATTCAGGGTACCCATTTTCCCATATAAAATACCGATTCCGGCCACGAAGAAGAACGATGATATCAGGTTTAAAATAAGATACTTAATGGCTCCTTCGAGCTGGGCGCGCTCTCCCCCGAAACTAATCAGGATGAACGAACCCATGAGCATGACTTCGAACCAAACGTAAAGGTTGAATAAATCGCCGGCCAAAAAACTGCCATTTACTCCCATCAAAATGCCATGGGCAAATAAAAAGTAACCATGTTTGATTCGTGCGGTATCGACCGATTGAATGGAATAGAGGGTTGCCACCGCAAAAACCAATGCCGAAACAAGCAGCATAAAAGCGCTGAAACGGTCGGCAATCAGGGTAATTCCATATGGAGCCGGCCATGAACCCATTTGGGTTTTGATCATACCAGCTTCGTACACTTGTGCCAGTACACCAATAGCCACCCCTAAGTTTATCAGAGAAAAGACGAAGGAAAGCCATGTTTTAACCTTATTGCTACTGATCAGCATGGCTAAAATGATGTAGAAAAAAGGTATTAGTAATAATGCCGGTAATATCATTTTCGATCAGTTTTACTGAGTTGATCCAGGTCGTGTGTCCCGGTTTCCTCAAAATAACGGTACTTTAGCGCAAGGATATAGGCTGCGATGCCTAACCCGATAACAATAGCAGTAAGAATTAATGCCTGAGGCAGCGGATCGCTGATAGTTGCAGGGTCGATCGTTTCGGCTCCTTCAGGGATAAAAGCTGCTGCACTACGCTTGATGCCCCCGGCCAAAAAGATGATCAGGTTGGTCGCGTTTCCCAATACGAACACGCCCAAAACCACTTTCACAATACTGCGCCTAAGCAGTAAATAAACTCCGCAGGCATAAAGCAAGCCGATGAATATAGCTAATACTAGTTCCATTCTAAAACCTCCATAATACAAATTACAATAGTTAAAATCATTCCTGAAACCACCAGGAATACCCCGGTATCAAAAAGTAACGGTGTTCCAATATGAAGGGGGCCTAAAATTGGAAAATCACCCGAAACCCAAAGCCCGGTTAACACTTCTTTCGAAAAGAACACGGGAAAAATGGCTGTTATCAAAACCACCAGTAAGCCTAATCCCATCCATTGTATTGAGCTTAAACCAATCATTTTCTTAACACTTCCGGTGCCAAAAATGATGGCGTAAAAAATAAATCCGGTGGACGCAATGATGCCGGAAATAAAACCACCTCCGGGGTTGTTGTGACCTCTGAACAACAGATAAACTGAAAAAATCAGCATCACCTGAAGGAAAAGTATTACAATTTTTTCGAGGATAATATTTCTCATGCTACTGATCTTTTTTTGATTTTGCTTTTTCAACCTTAAACCTGAACAAACTGTAAACTCCCATTGCGGCCAGGGTCAAGACCGTAATTTCGCCTAAGGTATCCAAAGCCCTGAAGTCAACAAGTATTACATTCACAATATTGCGACCGTGTGCCATTGTCAAACTGTTTTCGATAAAATAGGATGAAATGGGTTCATACAGATTGATGAAACGGGCATGAAGAACCACAAACGTAACCAAAGTTCCGATAGATATGGAGATGACCAAGTCGCGGGTTCGCGAAATACGCGTAGAAAGCACTGCGAATTTGGGCAAGTACAATATAACCATTACAAACAGCACCATAATTACGGTTTCTGCCAGAAACTGGGTTATAGCCAAATCGATCGCGCCATACATCAGGTACAGAAGTGCTACCGCATACCCTACTACCCCCATGGCCAAAATGGCCGATAAACGCGAACGGGAAAATACCGCGAAGATCACAGCCAGCGAAGCGACAACCAATAGAAGCACCAAATTAATTCGAACAGGAGTATATCCACCTTCAGGCATAACAGATAAAAACTCCCAGTTCAACTGCGCCACAATCAATAGCCCTGTAACAATAAAAAAAGTCAACAGGTAAAAACGGTGATAGCCATGCTGTATATTCTGGGTTCTGACATAAGCTCTGTCAACATATATTTTAATGCCCTTTGCAAAAAGTGTGGGCAAATGATATTGATCGAACCAGTCGATTAACCGACCAATAATCACATTTAACGGTTTTCGGAAAATAAATACCACAACCCCTGAAACAACGGTGAAAAGACTGAGCAGCAGCACATCGTTAAAGCCGTGCCATATCGATAAATTGACATCCAACAATTGGCTTTTAGCCGCATATAGAGCATTGGCAATTAAAATATCGAGCATGCCAGGCATCAGTCCCAGCAACAGGCCGGCCAAAGCCAGCACTATCGGTCCGCCCAAAAAGTACCACGGAAAACCTTTCTCTCTATACTTTACTTTTGTAGGATCCCTTTTTCCAAAAGGACTAAACACTTCAGTAAAAATGGTTATGGAAATGGCCACCATCATAATATTGGCCCCAACTCCCAATGGCAAAAGCAGCCACGACATGCCAGGCAATTGAATCTGTGCATCGTACACCAGTTCCTTTCCAATAAACCCAAGCATTGGGGGCAGTCCAGCCATCGAAATCAATGCAAGAACGGCAGCAATGGTTGTAAAGGGCAACGGTTTAAAAAGTTTGGACAGCAAATAAATATCGCGGGTACCTGTACTTTTATCAATAATTCCGGCCACCATAAACAGGCCTCCTTTGTACAGCCCGTGTACTATGAAAAACACCAGCGCTGCTTTCATTGACTGGGGAGTATCTATCCCGATAAGTAAAACCATTGTGCCTAATGCACTGATCGTTGTAAAAGCCAAGATGCGTTTCAAATCCCGCTGTCCCATCGAAAAAAAAGCGCCTAAAAACATGGTGACCACCCCCGACAACATGAGCATGTATTTCCATTCCATGGTTCCACCTACTACCGGATGAATGCGCATCAGAAGAAAAACACCCGCGTTTACCATCGTTGCCGAATGGAGGTAGGCACTAACCGGGGTGGGCGCCTGCATAGCGCCGGGCAACCAAAAATGAAAAGGAAACTGTGCCGATTTGGTTAGCACGGCCATCAATAACAGAACAAAAATCAAACGATATTTAGGATGATCGCCCAAATGTACCCCACTTTCAATAAGTTCACTGATTTCATAAGTTCCGGCTACCTGACCAATCATAACAACCGCGAACAACAGGCACAAACCACCCAAACCGGTTATAAGCAACGATTGCAGGGCAGCCTGCCGCGATTTCTCTAAATGGTGATCGAAACCGATAAGAAGAAAGGAGGCAACACTTGTAAGCTCCCAGAAAATAAACAAAACCAACAAGTTGTCGGAAAAGACCAACCCGATCATGGATGCCATAAAAAGCATCAGATAGGTAAAAAAATGCCCTTGTCGTTCGTATTTTGACATATACCAGGCAGCATACAACACGATAAAAAACCCGATACCGCTGATTAGTAGTCCAAAAACCAAGCTTAACCCATCAATACGGAAACCAAAATTCATTTCGGGCAATAAGCTCCAGGACGAAGGTAAAAGATACAATGATTCGGGGGTCAGCCCCACCAAAGCAGAAAACAACACGATCAAAATAGTCAAAGGAACCAACGAAAGAAATAACCCCAATCTCGCTTTCAGGATAGGATAAAGAAGCGGAACCATGAGCCCGGCAAAAAATAAAAAACCAATCAGATGGGGTAAATATTTAATCATTCTGCATTTTTTTGTTCCTCGAAGGATATTCCGTTAATACTGACTTCCATCCTTTGGTGATATTAACATCATCAGGTAATGATGGTTCAAAAAATTCTTCTGATTGGCAATTTTAACGCTTTTTTCTTAAACTTTCACCATTGGTTTGCGATTCTCTCTTACAATTCAACATTTACAATTCTCCCTACCGACCGGATATATTTAGCAGCATCGCATGGTCGCATGGTCATTTATTGATGATGAAGATTGAGAATTACCTAAAATGATTACTTTTGTAAAAAGTAATACGATATGACTGATTATAAAAATATTATAAAAAGGAATCCAAATAAACGATTTGGGAAACCATGTGTCAGAGATACCAGGATAACAGTTTATGATGTACTGGGATGGTTGGCAGCTGGGATGGATTTTAATGAAATTATTGTTGATTTTCCAGAATTGACTATTGAGGATATAAAAGCTTGCCTGGCTTATGCAGCTGATAAAGAACACAAACTGCAACATGCATCATGAAACTGTTATTTGATCAGAACATTTCATTTCGGATTACAAAAAAACTTAAAAATTATTTTTCTGATTGTCTTCATGTTTCTGACTGTGGGTTAAGCGATTGTGAAGATCAGGTTATTTGGAAATATGCAAAAGATAATGATTTTGTGATCGTTACCTTTGATTCTGATTTTTATGACATCAGTATGATAAATGGTTATCCGCCAAAGATGATTTGGATACGAACAGGAAATTTAACAACCAATGAGATTGCCCAATTAATGATTCATAATGAAATGGTCATAAATTCCTTTCTGAATAATGCTGAATTTAAGGATATTGCATGTCTGGAAATAGAATAGTGAAGTACCTTCTATTACATTTCAACATCCATCATTTTTCCAACCGAACGGATATATTTGGCATGGCAACTCCGGATGTGTGCCCAAGTTTCCGGAAACAATCGCGGATCATTCCACCATTCCGGTAATAAATCTGCGGACTGACAACCATATTCACCTGATCGGGATGAACCCCAAACCGTTCGCGATCGATGGCTTTGATCAACCGCAGATATAATAAAATTTAGCAAAATTCGGTGAAGTTCTACCAAACTGTTCTTTTCCAAAGAATCAATTTCCCGAAATATTTTAAGTTTCAATTCAGATACTGACATCGTTTAATGTTTTGAGTTCTCCAAATTTAGTCAATTTTCCTCCACGATCAGCACATCCCACGGACCGATTTCCAATGAAGCTCCTGAAGCAACAGTTTTTCCGGCAACCAGTTCGGTTCCTGATTTGTGCGGATAAACCAGACTTGATTTTTGCGATGCATAATTGTAGTAATAATGCACCTTTTTACCGGCATCGTTCACCCCACTTTTGGTCACAAGCGGCCACTTCAAATCCTGATCAACTGTTTTGATACCTGCACGATCGAGTCCTTCCAATATTATTTTCTCCTGAATGCCATCAGAAACAGCGGTACCTTCGTAAAGCAATGTACCTTTTCCGAAGTTATTAATTGTAATGGCCGGGTATTTTCCGAAGTGCGGATGATCGTAATAAGCCAACGCTTTGGCCGTTTCAGGAATCAGGTATTCGCCCCAGTCGTAAACTTTGTTCGAGGCTTCTTCAACCTTAAACGGATTGTCTTTCAAGCTAAGTTCTTTTAAATTAGTAAATTCCTGATAATAAAAACCGCATGCTTTGCGCAATGGCCCGGGAGCCAGCAATGGGCGAACCATCGAATTTTCATCGCAAAAACCACTTTTAAACTGCATAATCACATGTCCGCCATTTTCAACGTATGTACTGATCTTTTTCAGCACCTCATCGCTGGCAATGTATAGCGCGGGGATGATCACTAATTTGTAGTCTTCGAACCGTGCGGTTTCAGGAAAAATAAAATCGACGCCCACATTATTGCGGTACAGCACTTTGTGAAACTGACCGACCAGATCGTTCCTGTAAACATTGCCGCTGCCACCCCACATATCCTGTTTACTGTTTTTGAAAGGCATGATATTCAATGCAGCATTCGAATCGTGGCTAAACAAAATAGCTACTTTATTGGTGATTTTCAGGTTGACCAGTTTTTTGCCAAACTTTTGCAGTTCGTGGGCTGTTTTTGAGACTTCGGCATACGCCCGGTTGGGCTGCAGGTCGTGAGAAAGAACACCTTTCCAGTAGGTTTCCTGGCCGTAATGAATTGAATGCCAGTGCCAGTATTCGACCATGTTGGCGCCCGAACCCATGTGGGCATAAACGTTCATGCGCAACTGTCCGTCATAAGGCGGCAACTGCGATTTCGAGTCCCAGCCGATGGTTTGCGCGTTTGTTTCGGTAATCAGGTAGTTTTTCATTTTTACTGAACGGAAAAAGTCGCCAGCGAAGGCAATTTCATCGCCGGTCAGGTTATCCTGCGAACCATGATACACGTTCACAGCCATCATGTCCATCTTTTTGGCGCTTTCAATCTGGTCGATATCCTGAACCGAGGGCATAAAGCAATGCATGATAAATTGATCGGGGCGACGATATTCGGCAACAATTTCAGATTGCCAGGTTAGATAATCGGCCACAGATTTGCGCTTGAAGCGCTCCCATTCCAGTTTGTAGGCTGTATTGGTAACTCCGTCGCGTGTCGGGAATTCGTCCCAATCGTTCATGGTCATCCCCCAATAATTCAGGCCCCATATTTTATTCAGGTTTTCGGTAGTAACGAATTTCTTTTTCAGGTAATTCACAAAGCTGATGTGGTAATTGTAATTGTTCACCCCGTACGAAGTGGTTTCATTGTCAACCTGATACCCAATAATTCCGGGATGTTTGGCGTAATGTTCCATCATTTTCCGGATCACCCGTTCAGAATAAAACAGGAAGGTCGGGCTGGTAATGTTCATATTCTGGCGGATTCCGTAGTAGGCTTTGTTCCCTTTTTCATAGTCGACCAATACCTCCGGATGTTTGTGCCACAACCAGGCCGGCATCGAATAAGTTGGTGTTCCCAGAATCACCTTGATTCCATTGGCATGAAGGCCATCGATAATGCGGTCTATCCATGCAAACTCAAATTCACCCTCGCGCGGCTCAAACAAACTCCAAGTCGATTCGCCTACACGAACTACCGAAATACCCGATTCTTTCATCAGCTTCAGGTCATCGGCCAGACGGTCGGAAGGCATGTATTCGTGGTAATAAGCCGCGCCGTATAGCACGTTGCCCATTTTCAGGGTTTGTGCCGAAATTGTGCCGGCAACAATAGAAAGGAGGATTACAATAAATAAATTTCTCATGGTTCTTTAGTTTAAGTTTAAGCAGATTTGCACAAATATAATCAATAGACGTTAAATGTAGATCAAACACTTATCCATAAATTTTTTTTCTACTTTTGGTTTCGCACAAAAAACAACATTAACCTGGCCCAATGAAACGAAGAAACTTTCAATGAAAGCCTGCCATGGTACTTTATGGAATACAATGGATCGGAAACCCACGGATTCCGAAAAACCCAGTTTACGGAATTAACGACTGGTATTTCAGCTACGGCAACAACTCCGAAAAACTCATCCTTGAACATACAAAAATGATGGCTCCAACGGCTGATGGATTGGAAAACCGTCCGTTTTCGGTGATTGGTGCTGGTTGGTTTCCCGGACTATCCTTCGCGCCAAACGATTGCTGCTGGGGAGATAGCATGTCTGAAACGAATCCGAACTTCAGCGACATGGGCAAATTGGCCGAACAAATCAGACAGATCGGGATGCGCCCCAGAATCTGGATCCGACCACTTTGTGGAAGTGGGAAAGACCCGAAATTGCCTCTCCTGAAGATAAATTATCTATTTCAGCAATCAAATACATGGAAGTTTTAGGCTACCGATTTGAGAATGATCCTAAAAAACAGACAGTTGAGCAATTATGTAAATACTTTCCGTTGTCATTCTCACCTGCTTTTTTCATCTTTGCAACTTATTGTAAATATTCGCCATGTCACTTTTCAACGAAGTTCTGATTTTTCTGGCGGCAATGGTGGCCGGATTTATCAATGCCATTGCAGGCGGAGGCACACTGGTTAGTTTTCCGGTACTGCTTGCAATTGGAATTCCACCAGTGGTGGCCAATGTCACCAATACCGTTGCCTTGGTTCCCGGAACTATCGGTGGGATGTGGGCACAACGGGATTTTTTCCAATCGCAATACAAACGGTTGCTTAAATTATTGCCGGTTGCCATTGTTGGTGGTATTGCCGGCGGTTTGCTGCTTATAAATACCAGCGAAAGTTCGTTCCGAAGTATTATTCCTTATCTTATTTTACTGGCTACCTTGCTGTTGGCTGTTCAGGTTCCGGTTAAAAATTGGGTAGTTGCACGAATGGGAAATGTGCATCATGAAAAACACAGTCCATTTTTTATGCTGACAATGGTATTTATGGCAGCTATTTATGGTGGTTATTTTGGTGCCGGACTGGGTGTTATCCTGATGGCGGTGTTGGGTTTGGTTACCAACGATTCGCTTACCCGGCTGAATTTTCTGAAACAGGCACTTGGCTTCGCCATCAACATGGCTGCTGCCATTTATTTTATTTTCTCCGGAAAAGTTGATTGGTGGATAGTATTTGTGATGGCATTTGGCTCAATTCTGGGTGGATTGCTGGGCGGAAAACTGGCTGGAAAAATTAAACCTGAACTATTGCGCTGGATTGTAGTTTCGGCCGGATTGATTGCTGCTACGATCTACTTTATCAAGGAATAGAATTCCGATTAACTTAATATCTCATCGGACTTCCGGAGAACGTACTTATTTAAAATAATCATAAACCTAACACAACAAATGATATGAAAAAGGTAATTGTTTAGCTGCTAAGATAAAAATATTATAATAAATCACCCGGCAATAGATTGAGTAAAAATTTCAAATCCAAGTGTTGTTAACAAATATGCGTTGTAGTTGTTAATAAGTTTCTGTTTTCCAGCGATTTTATGTTCCCGACATTTTTGACAAATGATGAGTAAAGTTTTAGTAATTTTATACCGATGGGATATCCAATTGTTTGCAGATGTTTTTACACAACCGGTTATCAATTTCTTTATGCCTTACAACGGCTGATTGCTTCAAATTTGCCTTGTTTACCCAAATTGAATGATTACCACCTTCGCGCAATAACTTACAGCCATGTTCGGTCAGGTGCTTTTCAAAATCCTTCAGTTTCATTGCGAAAAAATCAATCTTCGTTTTACAATTTTCCGTTTAGAATAATCCTTTTCGACCTGTTCTTTTTGCACTTCCAGAAAAAGTGTTAGTGCATCTTTCAGGTTTTCCTTCAATTCGTCAAGAGTTTCGCCCTGTGACATAACTGGGGGATATTCTTGTATTTGGCCTACATAAAAACCATCTTCGCCTTTTTCTACCAATATGGTTAAATCCATCCTTTTCATAAAACCCTGTTTTAAATTCGTAGTGTAAAGGTATGAATTTTAGAATTGGCAATTCCCAAATTCCATTAAGAATAACTGTACAGAATGAAAAACCCGAGTGGCATTCCCGGGTTTTTGCATTTGAATAATCGAATAGATAAGATATACTTCGGCAGGGCATTGCCCGCTCAGTATATAGAATTGAGTATTTTATTCGTCTTTTTCTTCGGTGGCATAAGCTGCCAAAAGTTCGTCCTGAACTTCCTGAGGCACTTTTTCGTAAGCGGCAAATTTCATGTTGAAAACACCGCGTCCACCGGTCAGCGAGCTCAATGAGGTAGAGTATTTGTTCATCTCTTTCAGCGGAACACGGGCGGTGATTTTTTCATAGCCCCTTTCGCTGCCCATTCCCATGATCAATGCACGGCGGCCTTGCAGATCGCTCATTACATCGCCCATTCGTTCGCCCTGTACCCAAACATCCAAATCGTAAATAGGCTCAAGGATTTTTGGTCCTGCATTTTTAAACGCGGTGCTAAATGCATTACGTCCGGCCAAGCGGAACGAGATTTCGTTTGAGTCAACCGGGTGCATTTTCCCGTCGTAAATGTAAACGCGAATGTCGCGGGCATACGAACCGGTAAGCGGTCCTTCTTCCATTTTTTCCATAATACCTTTCAGGATTGCCGGTAAGAACCTTGTATCGATTGAGCCTCCGACAATACAGTTATGGAAAACCAGTTTTCCGCCCCATGGAAGTGGGGTTTCTTGGGTATCGCGAACAGAAATTTTCATTTCCTTTCCACCATAAACAAACATGTTTTTTGGTGCGCTGCCTTCTTCAAAAGGTTCGATTATCATGTGAACTTCACCAAACTGGCCGGAACCACCTGATTGTTTTTTGTGGCGGTAATCGGCCTGTGCAAACTTGGTAATGGTTTCGCGGTAAGGAATTTTTGGCGATTTAAATTCGATATTTATTTTGTGAGTGTGGTCGAAGTACCATTTCAATGTGTTCAGGTGGTATTCGCCCTGTCCTTCAACAATCAATTGTTTTAATTCTTTTGAATATTTAACAAGATAAGTAGGATCCCCTTCTTTTACTTTGTGCAGGATTTCACCCACTTTTTCATCATCAGTTTCTGACAATGCTTTTATTGCTATCCTGTATTTTGGATCAGGAAATACAATAGGCGCAAACTTCAGGTCCATTTCTTTTTCGCAGAGCGTTTGGTTGAATTTGGTATCTTTCAGTTTTACGGTGCAGCCAATATCACCAGCTACCAATTCTGTAACGCTGGTGCGGTTTTTCCCGGCTGTTACAAATAATTGCGAAAGCCTTTCTTTTCCGTTGTTGAAAGTGTTGTAAAGATCTTTCCCTTCGGTTACTTTTCCCGACATTACTTTGAAATAAGTTACCTCGCCAACGTGTGGTTCGAGGGCAGTTTTAAAAATAAACAATGAAGTTGGGCTTTTTTCGTCCATCACCACCGGGTTTCCCTGAATGATTTCACGCATTGGCACTTGCGAAGGAGCCGGGGCTATGTTGCAGACAAATTCAAGCAAGCGGCCAACGCCCATATTTCGCTTGGCCGAAACACAGAAAATAGGGAATAATTCGCGTTTGGTCATCCCGATCCTCATTCCCCGGCGCATATCTTCTTCTGACAACGATCCCTGCTCGAAATACAATTCCATCAATGATTCTTCATTTTCGGCGGCCATTTCAATCAGCTCATTGTGCAGTTCATCGGCACGTTCTTTTTCCGAAGCCGGAATATCAAGTACTTCCGGTTTCCCTCCGTATGGGCCGTATTTGTACAATTTCATTTTTAACACATCGATAATCGAGTTAAACCCTATGCCAGTTTCAACCGGATATTGCACAATGGTCACTTTATTGCCGAATTTGCTTTTTAAATTATCAACGGACTGGTCATAGTTGGCGTTTTCGTTGTCCAAATGGTTCATTACAAAAACCATTTTAGAATTGGCCGCTTCGGCATGGCGGTTGGCCGCTTCTGTTCCGGCGCCAATGCCGGTTGAGGCATCAACAACCATCAGGGCAAGAGGAGCAACTTGCAGGGAAGAAACTACGCCACCGCAAAAATCATCCATTCCCGGAGTATCGAGGATGTTTATTTTTTTGCCGTTGACTTCGACATACATGAGCGAAGAAAATACAGAGTTGCCGTATTCCTGCTCGATCAGATGGTAGTCGGATACAGTATTCTTACTTCCGACATCCCCTCTGCGGTTGATTACCCCACCCTCGAATAGCATAGCTTCCGCGAGGGTGGTTTTCCCACTGCCAGCATTACCAATCAGTGTAATGTTGCGAACTTCATCTGTTTTATAGACTTTCATATTTAGATAGTTATATTGGTTTTTTACTCGGTCATTATCAGCTTTATGACACTGTAATCAACAGAGACGACCAAAATTAGTAATAATTGATTAACAACCAAGATGCAGAAAAATTACTTGAATTTGCTAAGGTAAAGTGGTGTCCCGACCTAATATTGAAGGATAAGGAAATCAGCACATTGATTTTTTTAAGGATTATTAACCTTTGGTGGAACTTCCAGAAAATTAAAGTTCTGTACACTTTATATGTTTTTGAATATTTTTTGTGATAAATTGTTTGCAAAGTGTCACTATGCCTTTTACTGTTCGGGTTAATAAAGACAAAGTCTCTATTAATCAGTATTTTGGAGATAATCGGTCAGATCGCTTTTCTGGAGCAGAAATTTTCCACCATCCGTTGGGGTTTTGCCAAAATGAGTGGTGAAAAATTGACCGCAACCGATAAATGGCTCAAATATGGACTGGGTCAATCGGTGATATTTTAATCTGCTTTTGAACCATAATAACAAATTCGAAACAGACAATAAACCTGCCAACTTTGCCAAAAAGCCATACATATACTTGTATATTAACGACATAGAACGACAGGAGACAGAATAACTGGTGGTAACACATGCAATCACAGTTATTCGTTTATGGGCTTTATGATTCGCATAATGAGGGATTATTTATTCCAAAGATTCGGAATTCCTCCGTGTCCGCGGGCTTTTACAGGTGCCTGTTCAACTGGTTCTAATTTTTCCTGATGAATGTCGAACAAGCGTTTGGCGGTTTCCATCATGGCTTCCACCTGATGTTTGTATGGGCGGTCGGTAACATCAACCAACCCGCAGTTGTAATTTTCGCCATCGCGGCGGCCTGTCATATCCTGATCGCTCCATTGGAAATAGGCTGTTCCAATCAATCCGGGATGCTGGTATGCCCGTTCTGTGTAGTAGCGGTAAGCAACTCCTCGTTCTTGCTGCGAGTTGACCTGCCACAGCGATTGCGCTATTCCACGGTCAACCGTTCCGAAATGGTATTCGCCAATAATCATAGGCAATCCGGTCAATTCCATTGCCCGGTCCATCATCTCCTTTTTCGGGTAAAGATCGTAACAGTTAAAGCTAAACACATCGAAAACATCTTTGCAGATTTCAAGAACTTCGCGGTCAATGTGCATTACATTTCCAAAACGGATGCCTAAGTTGAGGTGGTTGGGATCGTATTTATTGATGGCATTGTCAACCGTTTCGAGAAATGTGCGGAATGTGTTAAAAACAAACTGTTTCCGGGTTTCAGGAGAATCTCCTTTCATAAGCCAGGCTTTCAGTTCAGTTTTGATTGGCAGGTCGGCGCCTTCCAGAATCATGCTGCAAAGCCTCTCTTCCTGTTCGAGCCATGAAGGTTCGTTGCCGGTGAAATAGCCAATTACCCAGGGATTTTCCTTGTACGGTTCAACAAACGACTTGCAGGCGGAATCAATTTTTTCAGCAAAACCAGCGACATAAACATCTGGCAAACCCATTATACCGTCTTCAATGCCCACACCGCGTAATTGCAGCATAAACGCTTTGCGGTTCATTTGCATCACTTCGGGGCTCGACCAGTTGGCAATCGTGTTCAGTCCCCATTTGTCCATCCGCTTGATGATCATTTCTTTGGATTTCAACGGGTAATCATCGCCATATCTTCGGAAAAGGTTCCAGGTTCCGAATGAGGCAGAACCGCGTCTTGATTGATTTGCGTTTAAACTGGCAGGAGGCAATTCTTTGTACAGATTTCGTCGTTTGTCCAGATTCGTCAAATTTCCTCCTCCGCCCGCACTAACACAATCAACTCCGACTGAAAGGAACAAATATCCTTCAGGATCGACAAACCACCAGCGGCCATCAATCTTTTCAGTCCTGAAAAACCCGGTTGCTTTGACTTTGGCATTCAGATAACCTCCATACTTTGAGTAGTTATAAACATTTTCTGTAACAGTCCTCTCTACCATTTCTCCAGTGCTAACATCACGGAATCTATTGCTTTTTGTTACACCAATTTCCTTTTCTTCGGTTTCCCATTCCTTTTTCAACTGTTCGATCGAATTGATTTTTCCCTCGTAATCGCCCAGATCCCATTGTCCAAATTCATTGTAAACAGGTTTTTCTCCCAGATATTGATCTCCCGGATCTTCGACAGAGAGCGCGATCGAGCGAAGTTCTAAAGTTGGGTTGTTGATTGGTGCATTCATTCGTATGCCAATCGAATCGACCCCATGAAGCAGGCCACGTTTCCCGCCCAGGTTGATCCAGCCGGTGTAGCGGGCCTGGTTGTAAGTTGCGGCCAGATCGAGTGCGGCGTCGGGCAAGCGGCGGTAAAATTTCAGCGGGATTGCAAGTTTGTTCCAGCCATTGGCCGTGTAGCTCATTACACGTAGTTCGTTGTAACCTGTTTCAGTTGTAAATCCAACATGAAAGCGCTGCGAGGTAGTGATTTTGAATTCGAGGACTACAAAGTTGTATTCGTCCCAGTTGGCTGGTATTCCTGAAGAAATATCACGAATGGCAAATTTTTGCCCTGACACTTCCATGTTACTGTCGAATTGGATTTTAACAGTTTTTTGGGCTTGTGCAGTTACGGATGATGCAAACACATAAGTTGCAAGTATGAACAGGTTTTTAAATAGATTTGGTTTCATAAGTTGGTTGTTAAGTTCAGGGTAAATTTAACTGAAAGCAATGAAAATAAACTAAAAATAAATCAATTAATTGGGAAAAATACGGAACTATAGAATAATTGGTGATTCTCAATTATTTCCCTTCCCCATCAATGGTTTGAATGGTTCCATCGGCATTGTATTTCAGTTCGGTCACTTTCACACTTCGCAGGTGGGTTTTACCTCCTGAAGGTTTGCTGTCGTGGTGAAACAAATACCATTTGCCTTTGAACTCAACGATTGAATGATGGCTGGTCCAACCTACAACCGGTGTCATGATTACGCCCTGGTAGGTGAACGGCCCGTAGGGATTATCTCCGGTGGCATAGCAGATGTTGTGGGTATTGCCTGTTGAGTAAGAGAAATAGTATTTGCCGTTGTAGGCATGCACCCATGCAGCTTCAAAAAAGCGTCGGTCGTGGTCGCCTTCTTTCAGTGGCTGGCCGTTTTTATCCAGAATTAACACATCTTTGGGTTCTTCAGCAAATTCGAGCATGTTATGGGTCAGTTTAGCTATTTTTCCAGAGAGGGCAGGTTCGTTGGCGGCAGGCTGCACACCACATTCAATGGCTTTATTGTTGCGATAACGTTGCAATTGACCGCCCCAAATTCCGCCGAAATACATGTACTGTTTTCCGTCTTCATCTTTAAAAACAGCAGGATCGATGCTGTAACTCCCTTTTATCGGGTTCGCTTCAGCCTTAAAAGGGCCTTCGGGTTTTTTGCTTGTGGCCACACCAATACGGAAAATATCAGTTTGGTCTTTCAGTGGAAAATAAAGGTAATAGGTTCCGTTTTTGAAAGCTACATCAGGAGCCCACAACTGACGCCCCGCCCATGGAATATCTTTTTTGTCGAGCGCAACACCGTGATCAGTTACCGGGCCTCCAACATTATCCATCGAAAAAACGTGGTAATCGCGCATATCGAAATGGTCGCCATTATCATTCTCAGGAATGCCAGCTTCTATGTCGTGCGAGGGATAAACGTAGATTTTGCCGTTGAACACATGTGCAGAAGGATCGGCAATATACAGGTCTTTCACCAGATAGTTGCTGCCGCTTTTGAGTGCGCTTGTTTCAAAAGAGGCAAGCCAGTTTTTTGCAAAACTTTTCAGCTGTAAATTACGGTCGAAAAGCAACGGATAATCGGTTCGCCCGCGCACCGGAAAATTGTTTTTCCAGGATTGTTTGTCACTAAGCCCCCATAATGTTACCCGTGCAATTTTATCCTGATGTTTCAGGAACAGATCAAAGAATTCCTGGTACCGTTTGGCATGGGCTTTTTCTGCATCTTCGGGCAAGCCGGCTGTGTATGGATTGAGTTCCTGTTTGTATTCAACGTGGGCATCCACATCGGCACCCTGTTGATTTTTTGGACTTGGCAAAGCTGAAATATCCATTTCGGTAATGTGAACCTGCACCCCTAAACCAGCAAATGCAAGAATGCTTTTTTCGAATTCCTCGATTTTTGGGAAGTCCATACTGCAATGTCCCTGCATCCCGATTCCATCAACACGGATTCCGTCTTTCTGAAGGTCTTTCACCATTTTTACCACACCATCACGCCTTCCCGTCATTGCCATCGAATAATCGTTATAATAAAGTTCGGCATCAGGATCGGCTTCATGAGCGAACTGAAAGGCCAGTTTTACAAACTCGGGGCCGATAATCTTGAAGAACTTGCTCTCGCGCCATGAGCCGTTATCCAGAATCGCTTCATTCACCACATCCCAGCCCTTTACCTTGCCTTTATAGTGGCCAACGACCGTCTGAATATGGCTTTTCATGCGGCTGATCAGCACCTCACGTGTAACATCGTTGCCCTGTGCATCAACAAAAAACCACTTCGGGGCCTGAGAGTGCCACACCAACGTATGCCCAATGATGAACATTTGGTTTTGGAGACCGAATTCAACAAACTGGTCGGGCAGTGTGAAGTTAAACTTTCCTTCCTGTGGCTGAATGAGTGCACTTTTCATACAATTCTCTGCGGTAATGGAATTAAAGTGTTGCCTTATAATTCGCACCGCTGCCGTATCTTTTCCGTTAATCTGGCCTGTATTCAGAGCTGTTCCCAGATAAAATTTCCCCTGAAATACATCTTTCAGGCCTTTCGGGCTATTTGTTGAAAATGCCGACAAACAGATCATCATGATTAGGATTGTCAACGAAATTTGTTTTAAAAGTTTTTGATACATAGTTGATTATTTTAATTGGTTAACATTATGATTTCTGATACGCCAAAATAGATTTGTATCAGGTTATTTAATCACAACCTTTTTACAAACAGACTTTTTTCCATCGAATAGATTTAATACATATATTCCTTTTGGAACATTTACCTGAATATTTATGGAAGATTGGTTTAAATTATCGAACCATATCACCTTCTCCCCAACCATATTGACCAGCTCAATTCGTTCGATATTTTCAATTCCTTTAATCGTGAAATTACCATTTTCAGCAGGATTTGGATATACCGTTATTTTATCGGCAAGTGAATTGTTGGAGATTCCGGTTGTCTGGTAAGAAATGGTTATGCTTGCAGTGCCCCTAATTTCTGAACCATCCCAGGCAGTTGCCGTCACCGTTACATTACCATTAGCCAATGCAGTCAACTTTCCATTTGAATCAATCGTGGCCAGGGTAGAAGGAGCGACACTCCATGTAACATTTGGAATGGTTGTATTTACAGGCAGTACGTTTGCAACCATATTCAGAGAAGCGCCTTTTGTGCTGATCGAAGAGCTTCCATCGCCCGCAGAAACTGTAATCGACTGAGTGGTGGCAAGCGTATTGTTCACATAAGCTTTCAGCCAGGTCAGAGCTGGCCGTTCCGTACCATTTTGGTTAATTAGATAAGCACCCTGAGCATTTCGCCACAAGCCAACCCTGAAACCCCAAAAAGTAATTCCTTGTACCACAGGGTGCTTCCAGAAAACCGGAAAAACCCTTTTCAATTCATTTAACTGTATCAGGTCGGTCGCTCCATCAATATCCATTTCGGTTAAATATATTGGCAATCCTGTTGTTGCCAAGGCATCCAGATTTGCTTTCATTGTTGAAGCCGTAGTGCCAGCTGTTGTAAAAGCATGCGCCTGTTCACCAATACCATCTATTAAACCTTCAGCCTGAAGGAGTTTTATTATTTTAATGTAATCCTGTGTAGTCGAGGAACTGTTGATGACACTGTATTCATTCATTATCAATTTTGATTTCGGAAAATATTTGCGGGCCATACGGAAAGATGTAAGGACCCAATCCCATCCGGTTTTCCCGGCCCCGCCCAAAGCGTTTGCATAATCGACATTTTTAGTTGTGCTTCCCCATGGAAGCATTCCATTGGGTGCATTATGAAGGGGCTCATTCACCACTTCAATATGGTCAATGTCCTTGTACCGGGCGGCAAGCAGCGAAAACCATTGCTCGATCTCCTGCCGTTGTGCCGTTGTATCCAATTGCCCAATCCAGGAAGGTTGTTGGGCGCCCCAAATCAGGGTGTGCTGTTTAAAAATTATTCCATTATTTTTGGCCAGGTTGTAACTTGCATCCATTTCTGCCCAGTTCATCACACCTCTGGTTCTTTCCACACTGCCCCATTTGCCACCATTTTCAGGAGTAATTTGATTCCAGTAGTTCTGAAAATTTGTGGACTGGGCATTGCTCCATGCACAACCAAGGAATTTTGATTGTCCGGCAGCAATTGGTGTAACTGGTAAAGCCTGTCCGAATAAAGCAGAACTGGCGAATAAAAAGAATATTAAAAGTAAATGTTTCATCGTGCATGTAAATTATTATAAATCAATCATAAATTTAGAGGATGCAACATTCTTTTCGTTGCTGACTTTTAAAACATATGCCCCATTATCAAGATTAAAGTTCAGTATTGAACTTTGGGATGCTTCCTTTTTATCCTGAAAAACCGTCTTCCCATTCATATTTTGAGGATGTATTTATTGGAGCAGATTTCTTGCTGAAATTCAACCATTTAAGCTGAAAGAGCTTATTGGTTCCTGATCCAACAAATTTCAGATACACATCATGGTTTCCGGAAACTGATGTAACTGGCGCTTTAAACTTTTTAAATACACTCCAACTTCCGGTACTGCCGATGGTGCATTCTGCCACTTTAATTCCTGAATCAATTGAATCGAGCCAAACTTCCACAATACCTCCTGATGTGATGCTGGAAACAGTAAATTCCACAGAATCGGGCTCCGCAAGGTAATCGCTGTTGCCAAATTCGACTCCGGCATACAAAGCCCAATCGTTGTTGTGAATATTATCCAACACACTAATTCCCTGACTGGGAGCACTTCGGCTTGTCCCAAACTGATTTGCCGGACATTCAGCCAATATGGGTGTGTAAGCATCGCGGTAAATGTAAAGGTCGAAATAAGCATTGCTTGCTCCCTGCACGTACAATCCCTGAAGGCTACCTGTGAATGATGAAAAGTCGGAATAGGAATCGATAACCGATACATCGAAGGCTTGTCCAATTGGTTCCCAATCGGCACCATTTCCTCCAAAATACGCTGTTATTTTGTGATTTATTCTAACCATTTTGAGCCAAAGGGTATCGCCAACGGTGTTTTCGGCTTCGTAGCTGGTGCCCTCAAAACTAAAGGCCACAACTTTTTTCCCTTCGGAAGTTATCGAACTGACGAGTTTAACAAACTTGGTTTCGTCGCCACGCAACAACCTCAATCCAGCTTCGTCATCTTTCGATTTTGCCCTAAAATCGAGCCTGGTGATGAGCGAATAGTTGTGCTCACCATCGTACTTTGTCACCGTATTGCCTTTGGTAATGCTTTTGGGCGATAAGCGCAACCAACCGGGGCGTTCGGTTAACGAATATTTTCCGGAAGGAGTGTAGCCCAGTGACGACCATTCAGGATGAAGTTTGGTTGTAGCGAAGTTATCGGATTTGGGAACCATCCATGGAATTCCACTACTTGGCAGTTTGGGCGCGGTGAACGATTTGTTGACCGGATAGTCGGTAACAGGACTGCCACTTGCATTGTACCGGACCTGGTTCAACAGCCCCTGGCGTCCTTGCCCCTTCCACTCGCCTTTGGCATAAACAGGATGAATAACCCAGGAAGTACTGTCGTCGATCATTATTGCCGGAGAAGCATGGTTGGGGTTTGCAAAAAGCGAAGATGATTTCTGTGGATCGTTTTCGTTGAAAAAATCGCCCAGCATTTCCCATGCGGCCTGATCGGCAGTAATATTTTTGCTTCGCATCGACTTTTGCCCTCCGGATAAGTCGCGTGCAAACGAATAATAATAGTAGCCGTTGTATTTCCACATCACAGGGCCTTCAGCCCAACTATGTGGTAGGGCGGGAGCTGGGTTCAACCACTTCAAATCGTAAACAACGCCTGTTGGTTGACCGTTACTTCCCAGTTCAACAATGCCGCCGTTGGGCTGACCATTTTTCACCACCAAATACCATTTGTTGTTGTCGTCGATAAATATCGAATTGTCGTAGCCAAGGCTGTATGGAAGGCTCGATGGGTTGTCCACTTTGGTGGGTGCGCTCCAGGGCCCTTTGGGATCGTCGGCCTTCACAAAATGCATTGTATTTGCCCTCGAAAAGTAATTCCACCATTTTCCATTGTAATAAACAATATGGCCACCCCAGCAACCGCCGCCCGGCTTATCATCGAAACCAGACCATGATGCGCTGACCGGTTGGGCAATGGCTTCCCAGTGAACAAGGTTGGTCGAGTGATAGATCACCGGGGTTACATTGAACGACGAGCCCGTGGTGTAAAAGTCTTTCCCCACTTTTGTGACCGTGCAATCGGGATGATCGCCCGGAATAACGGGGTTCATGTAGGTTTTGAAGGAAGGTGATTGGCCGTTGGTATTCAGAACCGATACCAAAATAAATACTATCAATGTAATTTTCCGCATAATAATGTTTTTTACAATCAATTAATTACAATTTATATTTCGGTGCGCAGCACCTTACCAGCAGGTCATTATGAAACATTTCTACAAAGATTTCGCAGCTCTGCTGCTTTGCATTTAAGAGGAAAGGTGCGGAGCACCAAAATCTTTGTAGAAAGCTAATATCCGGTTAAACTTAAGGTGCAGCGCACCGAAATAGCTTTACCGAAAAGACTGACCGGAATTAATTTCCCTTAGTTGATTAACAAAGAAATATGACATTATTTCATTTTTGTACTTTAAGCTAATATTATCAGTTTATTCTCTCTTTTATTATAACTATTGTATTTAGCTATTCGCCTTGTATAATCATTTTCTGGCTTGCAGCGAACTTTTCAGCCTTAATCGTATATAAATAAATTCCTTTGGCCAGGTTATCATGTCTATTGCTTCAATTGTTCCTTGACCCTCCATGTTCGACTGTCCAAAGCACAGGTAAATGTGAAAATTCGGGTCTTGTGAAAAAACGTTCGTGGTTAATAAGAGCAATCCTATGAATAAGAACATTCCTGTATGCATTTTCTGTTTTTTCATACGTAAATAATTCGCTTTATTTGCTTTGAAGCTTTATCTGTGTTTCTTTAATACTGTTCGATTTTGCAGTAACTGTTATCGTTCCAGAAATCACGGCTAAAGATCTGACAATCACCAATGCAAGCCCATTGAAAGCTTCACGCTTATGTGAAGCGAAGGATACCAGGTTATATGAATCACCATTATCGGTTGCCACAATTTCACCGGGACCCTCAATGCTGAACTCAATCAGGTTATTCGTGCGTGGCACAACGAGTCCATCTTTGTCAGTTATCTGGACTGTAATGAAGGACAAATCTTTTCCGTCAGCAAGAATTTGGGTGCGGTCGGCTATTGCCTTTAGTTGTGATGCTTCTCCAGTTGTTTTTACCACTTGTTCGGCCCATTTTTTATCGTTTTTGTAGGTCGCCACCTTCAATTCTCCCGGTTCATAAATCACCTCATCCCAACGCAAACGGTATTCATACTCTCCTTTATTCTTTTTCCCTAAAGATTTTCCGTTAAGAAACAGTTCTGCTTCATCGCCAGAAGTAAACACATGCACCGGAGTGACCCCTCCAACACGTTCCGGCCAATTCCAATGCGGCAGGATATGTGCCATGGGCAGATCGGGGCGCCAACGCGATTGGTAAAGGTAAAACCGATCTTTCTTGAAACCGGCAAGGTCGATAATGCCAGAATACGAGCTGCGAGCTTCATAATAAGGAGTTGGTTCGCCGAGGTAGTCAAATCCGTTCCAGACAAATTCACCAGCCACAAAAGGATGCTTGTCCAGTGAGGAAAAGACCTTGTCGGCAGAGGAACCAAAATCAACCGCATGAAGCTCGTAGGAGCTCACCTGGCAAATTTTCGAGTCGCCGCCCCTGCCATCGCGTGTAGGCGAACTATTTGCTTTTGTTACTGGGAAAAGGTAAACACCGCGGCTGCTGAATGCCGATGCTGTTTCACTGCTGAGAATAACCTTATTGGGAAATTTTGCATGGAACGCATTGTATTGCGGTGCGGTGCGGTGCGGATGCGATCGGTTCCCTCAAATTCAGGATCCTGGCGTATTCCTTCGCCCTGATAATTCAATCCAATCACGTCAGGAATTTTGGGCATCGGCATATCGGATTTTGCAAAGTTCATGGCAAGGGTTGTTTGGCGCGTTGGGTCTTCTTCCCTGACAATGTTATGTAATCGTTTGGCAACCGCAGCACCTTCTTCGCCTGTATATTGCTCTCCAATTTCGTTGCCAAAGCTCCACATAATTATTGAAGGACAATTCCTATCCCTTCGAACAAAGGCACGCGTGTCGGGTTCATACCATTCTGGGAAGATCAGGTGAAAATCGTGTGGCGTTTTTTTACGCTCCCACGAATCAAAAATCTCGTCGATCACCAGAAAACCCATCCGATCGGTTAGTTCGAGCAATTCGGGGGCAGGCGGATTGTGCGCCATGCGGATGGCATTGCACCCCATTTCACGTAATATCTCCAGTTGGCGTTCAGCAGCACGGGTGTTGAATGCCGCACCCAAAGCGCCGAGGTCGTGGTGTTGGTTGACACCTTTGATAGGGATTCGTTCTCCATTGACGAATATTCCCTTGTCGGGATCAAATTCCAACGAGCGGATTCCGAATCGTGTTTCGTATTGATCGATGGGTTTGCCATTTTGCGATAAAGTTGTCACGGCCACATAACGGTTTGGTTGCTGTGTTGGCGGTGGTCCCCAAAACTTTGGGTTTTTTATGGTAACTGAGCCTTCAACCTTGGCGCTTTCACCTGCAACTACTTTTGAATTCAGGGTTGAGAAACTGGCAACTGAATTGCCCGACTTGTTGCCATTAGCATTCAAAGCATAAATGATGGTAGTAGCTTCTACTTTTGTGTCAGTCTTGCTATCGTTGTCGATGGTTACTGCCAGGTCTATTGTGGCAGATGTTTTCGAAATATCTCTAGTTTTAATAAATGTTCCCCACTGACCAACATGGATCGGGTTGGTTTTGGTTAGCCAAACGTTTCGGTAAATTCCCGCGCCGGGATACCAGCGTGCCGAATGGTTGGGATTGTCAACGCGGATAGCAAGTTGGTTTTCTCCTCCCGGCTTGATATACGGAGTGAGGTCAAGTCTCCACGAGTTATAACCATAAGGCCAGCCCCCAACCAGATTGCCGTTTAACCAAACCATGGTGTATGACATGGCGCCGTCAATGTCAAGAAAAATGGACTTGCCTGCATCCGATGCCGTAATATCCAGCTTCTTCCGATACCATGCCACTCCGTTAATTGGGAGTCGTCCCATTCCTCCACCAACTTCAGAATCCCAGCCTTTCTGGAAAGGCCCTTTGATGGCCCAGTCGTGTGGCAAATTCACCTTCTCCCAGGATATATCGTCGAAATTACTCTGAACGTAAGGGAAATTACCGCCGGGATTTCCTTCGGGCCGGACATGCTGTTTTTGAGGATCTTTGATGAAGGCATTTCCGGAGGGCAAAATCCACGGTTTCAGCACTTCCTGTTTAGTTTCTACTTCGACTGCCTCGGTAGGTTTGGCATCGGCCACCTTGTTGTCATTATTGTCGGCTATTTCGGGGCGAACATCGTAAATCAGTTTATCAGCTTTTGCTGCCGATTCGTATTTAAAGAAGCTCCAGCCTTCGTTGATTGAAGTGCGTTGTCGAAGGATACTTTTCTCTTTAGACTTCCCTGATTTAGCGAATGCGGTTGTGCCTATAAACAAGCAAAGTAATCCTATCAGAACTAATACATTTTTGTTTTTCATTTCAGTTTTAATTAGTTTGTCCAATTTATTTTCAGGTTTTCCCGAATTTACTTTTCGGTGGTAAATGGCGATGCCGGCAACCCTTCAGCATTGTACAAATTAGCGCCTTCAGGATTATCGGCCCATGCATAGCGCACAGCCTCCGGATTCGAAATGGCTTCATTCCAAACAATCACTTTTTTACCTTCAATCATGGATTGCGCCCAGATATACTTTCCATCTGCTCCGGCAATGGAGAAATGTTTCAAATCCTTGCCGTCGTTTGTTGTCAATCCGCTACCATATTCAGAAAAACTAAGCTCGATTTTGTTCCCTTTCACCTTCATCGACTGGCAGATGGGCCCCGAGGCTACCACCTTCTTATCTCTGTAAGCCAACTTTTCGGCAGCCAGGGCAAGTCGCTGACCTACTTCTTTTTTTCGAAGTGGGTGAATGTCGTTCTTTTCGCCCAGTCCGATGGTAACAGCCATGGCATTGTACAACCCCAATGGTTTTCCGGGGAAAAAGGTTGAGGATGTGAGACTACATTTCGCCCCGATGTTGTATTTCCAGGTTCCTTTAAGGTCGAAGATCTGACCATCGACATCCAGCTGGTATGGTTTTTCTTTGATAAAACCTCCGTTGCCCGATTGGCTGACTACCCGGACTGTGAGGTTGTTTTTGCCTGCTTTCAAAATACCCGGAGCGATGGTGTAACGGCGTGGCGGGTATTGGTAGGTTGTTGTGCCCACAAATTTTCCGTTTATAAAAACAGAATCGCTGTCCACAATTCGTCCAAGCTCCAAAAGCGCTTGTTTCCCTGAACAACTTTCGGGCAGGTCGATCTCTTTTCGGAACCATACAGCTCCATTTTTGAAATCCATTCCCGCCTCGGCAAACGATGACGGAAGCTGGTAGCTTGGCCATGAAGAATCGTTGAAAGACGGGTCGAGCCATGGAGTAGTTTTTCTTCCAATGTCGCTTTTGCCCAGCTCATCGAACCATTTCCATTGCGCGGTTTTTTCCGAAGCAAGCAGATTTCTCATGTAAGTTGTGTCTGAAAGCTGTTTGGCAATTTTGTACTGTTCGGGGAAGGTTTTCAACGACTCTTCGCTGATCCAGCTTTCGGCACTCGATCCACCAGCTGCGCACAAGATTATCCCAACCGGAACCTTGTATTTGGTATATAGATCGCGGGCAAAAAAGTAGCCCACTGCCGAGAATGAAAGTACATTCTGTGGATTGGCTTCTTCCCATTTTCCTCCTTGAATGTCATGCTGGGGTTTGATGTAGTTCCATTTAACCGGCACTAAGAACTGGCGGATCATGGGATTTGCTGAAGCAGCAATGTCGTTGCCATAAAGGACAGCAACCCGCCTCATGGGCAGCTCCATGTTCGATTGCCCCGAGCAAAGCCACACATCGCCAAAAAGGATGTCCTTCAGGATAATTTGGTTGCTGCCAACAATTTTCATTTCGAAGGGACCGCCAGCTTTTTGCGCCGGAAGGGTGATCAGCCACTTCCCATCATTGCCGGTAATCGTATTAAACGATTGATTACGGAACTGAAGTGCTACCTTTTCCCCAACCGATGCCCAGCCCCAGATTTTTACAGTGGCTTCGCGCTGAAGGATCATCCCGTCGCTCACCAGTTTTGGCAGACGTACCTGGCTAAGCCCGATCTGTGTCATCAACAACATCAGGAAAAGGATGCTGGAAAATATTTTCAAAGTTCGGTTCATGGCTGATATTTAAAAGATCAGGTATAAAATTAGAGCCAAAATTCAGATTGAAGGTACTGAATCACGATTTCAGACCATTTTATAATACATTTTTCCCTTCCATTGGCATTTGAATTTCGCTACTTTTACCGTTTTAAGAAATGTTTCAGAATTTATGGAGAAGACTGTTCATTTGCTGATCATGTACACCATGCTGGTGTTGACCCTGCTTTTGTTTCACAAGGGACGGAAACACCCGCCCAGCCTGATGCTTGCCATTTACGCATTGGTTGAAGTGCTGACCAACGGCCTGAACAGTCTGACACTTTCGGGCGGGCAGGGATTTTTCGACCAGTTCCCGGTTTTGCATTTCATCTATAAACCACTTTATTGTTTGTGGGCCCCATTGTTTTATTTCTATGTACGCTACTGTTTTTCTTCTGATTTTAAGCTGAACAAAAAGCACCTGATTCATTTTATTCCTTTTTTCGCTTTCCTGATTTTCTTCCTGATGATCTGGATGGTAAAAGGAAATCATTACATCTGGGAGAATTTATATCAAACAAATACTTTTCTGGACAATACATCCTTCGCGGTTGATATAACCGTAAAAGTACAATATCTGTTTTATAATTTTCTGATGATCAGTTCCCTGATTAAAACAGAAAGGAACAGAAATCTTCAGCGCCAGATTACTTCTGCATTGGGAGTCGATATCCAGTGGCTAAGGTTTATTGTGTATGGCTATGCGCTGGCAAGCCTTATCGGAATTGCCAGCACTGTATCCGTTTTGGCGAAAAGCCCTGCCGCTTCTGTGATCAACCTGGTGAGTATTTCGTATTTCTTTCTCTTTTTCTTTGCCATTTTTTACAACACCATTACCAATAAACTTTACAATGAGGAGGTAAAACCGAAATCAGCGCTCCTGTCCAATGCTGATATGCAACTGCTGATGAAACGGATTGAGGAACTGGTTGCCGGAAAGAAAATGTACCTTGAACCCGAGCTGACACTTCAGCAAATTGCCTCGGCGCTGAACGAAAAGGAACGGAATATTTCGCAAACCATTAACACCATTCAGCAACGGAATGTGAACGACTACATTAATTCGCTCCGAATTGAACACGCTTGCCGGTTGTTGCTGGCCGATAAAGAAAAACCCATTTTCGAGGTGATGTACGAATCGGGTTTTAACACCAAGGGCACATTTAATCTTACTTTTAAGAAAGCTACCGGAAAAACACCGACACAATTCAGGGAAGGGTAATCTCTGAATAACTATTCTTTTGCAAAACTTTTTATGATAGTGCTTTCGGGTTCGCCCATATAAGTTGCCTTTTTATCGCGGGCATGTACCACAATTTTCTGAAGTGCCACGCCCGGGTCAATCATCCAAATCTTCAGGGTATGTTTGCCCAGTTTTTCCAACTGATGGGTTGAAACTACCTGGTTAATATTGTTGCTTACCCAGCCTTCCCATATTTTCTCCTGATTGTTTTTGTTCATGTTCAGAATTACAGGGGCTTCATCGTCAAACGAAACGGCCAACTCGGTACCGCCATCGTTGAAATAATTGAGCGTGGGCGACAAATACAGGTTTACGTCAACTTTTCCTGAATTGAACAAATACATATCGTATTCCAGACAAGGACTGCTTTTCCCCAGAACCTGCGGTTTTGCTGTAACAGGGAAAACCTTCATGCCCGATAGTGTCCTGCCCAAATCAGGAATAACTTCCCATTTCAAATTATTGGCCGGAATGTTTCTTGTGAAATGTTCGGCTTCCATGGAAATAAATCCGTTGCTTTCAACAAACCCATTGAATGATTTCAGATCAGTCAAATCAGGATTGAAAACAGGTACTTTTACCGAAACTTCTTTTCCGCCCAATTGACTTATTTTTAAAAGAACTTCGTGTTTCCCCGCAGGAACTTTGCTCCAGTCAACCGATAACCAAATCCGCTGTTCTTTCTCAATTTTTCCTGAAGCCGGTTCAGCTTTTAACCACGTCTGGCCGGCAGAAATCTGAAAGTCGAACGACTGTTTTCCGCGGTTATAGAGGTCGATGTAAACAGGGTATTTGGAGATGGCATCCAATTCGGGCAACGAAACCGGAAATATTCCTTCGGTGCAGAATTCTTCGGAACCTTCAATGGAAACCCCCATTTCAGCCATATCGGGTAAACTGATTTCTTTCACTTCGGGCATAACATTTTTTTCGGGCTGCTGCCAGTACGTATAACCAATGTGCGTTTGGGCCATGATATGGTCCCATTTTCCGTTGGCCAGTTTGGTGTGATAGTAATTGGTGATTTCAGCGTCTTTCTGAAACAATTGTTTGGTTTTTTCGGCCCAGTCGTTGGCAGTTGCCCGACCTTGTGCAACTGCCTGACGGTTTTTGGCCACAGTCAGGTACAATTCGTTCAGGTTTGCACATGCCGTTATCGGGTGTAAAACCAATTGGTAAAAAGCATCTTTTGCCTGAACAGGTATTTTTTCGTTCAACAAAGCGGCTTCCTTTGCCAGCTTGTTGTAATCTTCAACAATACGCTCGGCTTCCCGGAAATTGTTGAGACTGTATGTTTCCGGCGAAAGTAGTTCGGGTTTCCGGCGGCCATTGTATTTGGTGTATAAATCCAACATCCGGGCAATTTCGGGTGCATGTTCGTTGCCAAACTGCTCGGCAGCCCAGTTTCGGGTATATTCCGGAAGCCGTTCTTTGGGCCACTGATCAGGGTTCCAGGCATAATCGAGGAAAAACGAAATGGGCAATTCCATCGGTTTCAGGTCGCCCACATTGACCAGCCAAATCCGATCGGCCCCATGGGTATATGCCATGTGCATCTGCTCCCAAACGGCTGGCAGCGGACTTGTGTTCAGCCATTTGTAATTGCGTGGCCCGCCCACATAATCGAAATGGTAATAAATGCCGTAACCTCCGGCGCGTGGTTTATCGTCTGGGCGCGGCAACTTGCGGATGTTTCCCCAATTGTCGTCGCACAATAGTAATGTAACATCGTCAGGAACACGCATTCCATTGTCGTAATAATCCTGTACTTCTTTATATAGCGCCCATACCTGTGGGGTTTCAGTGACTGGTTTTCTTGTAACATCGGCAATAATTTGACGCTGATCTTCAACAATTCGCTGAAGCAACGACACGTTGGTGTCTTCCGACATGGCTTCATCGCCATTTCCGCGCATAGCAAGGGTCACGATGCTTTCCCTGTTGCCCATCCGTTCAATCCCCTTTCGCCAAAATTCCTTTAACACGGTTGGATTTGTATTGTAGTTCCATTCACCTACCGGATTTGCCTTCCATTCGGCATGGGCTCGCATCATTGGCTCGTGGTGCGAGGTACTCATTACAATTCCCATGTCGTCGGCCAATTGGGTGTTTTTAGGATCATCGCTGTTGAAAGCTGCCCACCACATGGCCGGCCACAGAAAATTTCCTTTCAGGCGGAGTACCAACTCAAAAACTTTTTCGTAAAACTGGTGATTGAAACCACCGTAATTCTTTACAGCCCAGCGGCCAAGTGCAGGCTCTTCATCGTTCAGGAAAATACCACGGTATTTTACCTTTGGTTCTCCTGAAAAGTACCGGCCAGCTTTTACATATAGGGAATTTTGCACAGGAACAGGTACATCGGACCACCAATACCAGGGCGAAACTCCCATTTGGCGTGACAAATCGAACAATCCGAAGATCGTACCCCGCTTGTCGCTTCCAACTATTACCAATGCTTTTTTAATTCCCGGAAAAGGATTTTCAACGACCTGAATGAGTGAAGTTTCCCATTTGTTTTTCAGATCCGAAACATTAAGTTTTCCTGAAGCAACCAATTGGTCGATGAGTTTGTTTTTTCCAATGGTCCCGGCAATGATAACAGATTCGGATTTTGGCAATTCGCCGACCACCAATTCAGGTTTTACAGAAGTAACCTGAAAAATATCTTCCAGAAAAAGTTTTGCAATGCGAACAACTCCGGGAAATTCATCGGCACTAATCACAATTGGAATAGCATTGCCATTGGCCACTATCGACAAGGCTTGTTTTTCAATTGAGAAAGTAATTATACCGGTTTCTGATTGTTGTTTTTGCGCCAAACTAACGAAAGCGAAAACAAAAGATACGAAGCACAGTGAAAGAAATCTTTGAATCAGAAGTCTCATTGCAATCAGGTTTTAAGTTGATTTTAGTCAGTAAAGGAATGGGAACAATTTAGCAAATAATGTCCACTATAAATGAAGGGCACCTCTAAAAACTACTTTTTTCGATACCGTTGTTTGAGACAAATATATTTATTAGTTTTCTAAAAACCTAATTTTTGCCCCCCCCATTTTTTTATTTAATTAAATATCAGACACATACAAAAATACGTCTTTCACGTCTCGACATACCTATCCCATGAAAACCACTATTTTTAATTGAGTACAGCGACAAATATTGTACGTTAAGTTCATCATTCCGATTTTTGCCTTAGCCCTTGCAATTCCAATAGTACGAATAATGGAGCCATGCATGCTGTTTTCTACAAAGCCGAACACGTGTTCCACCCTTGCCCGTGTTCTGGATTTCTCTTTGTTATTGTTTTTCTGTTCTTCGGTTAACCCCGTTGGATATTGATTTTTTAATACATTCACTTTTATTCAATAGATTATCCCACGGGGTTAAGGGCTTGTTGCACTAAATCCGCCAAAGGGCGGATAGCTTTTCTGATCAAATATACTTAAAATGGTACTGAACGGGAGCACCACCTCCCTAAAAACTAATTTAATAATTTTTAAAGTTCAGTACCATGAGAAAGAAAAGTGAATTTA
>JANONW010000379.1:0-2010 GCA_031421065.1 Prolixibacteraceae bacterium | reverse complement strand
TGTTGCGTGTGGTGCTCCTCACGCAACAGCCGGCGCAGGAACTCGGTGTAGGAGGGGCCCTCATCGGTCGCGGCCGCCGCGCGCTCATCGAGGATCTCTCGCACGCGGCTCAGCTTGAGGCTGATGAGGAGCTGGTCGAGTTCATCGTCCATCGGGGTCGTCCGGGTTGGGGTTGGGGAGGCGGAAGAAGTCGCCGTGAAGGCTCTTGAGCACCATGCGGTCGATGGTGGCTGTCAAGGGGCGGGTATACAGAGCCACCTTCGGGGCACCCAAGCTGATCCACCTCTCGGCCCCAGCTGTGCACCCGCGATCCCGGTCAACGGCCAGGCGCAGATCGCGCGTTCCGGCCGCGCACGGCGGGGCACCCAAGCTGATCCACCTCAAGCTCAATCGTCGCCTGTGCGCTGTGGGCGGCGTGGACAACCCCACGCCGCCCTCGGCGCCCTGCAAGGCGGTCGCCGGGTTGTCCAAGGGACCGTGGGCAACCCCAGGAGGCGATCGCAGTGCCGAGGCTTCCGCCGGGTTGTCCATGGGCCCGGTGCCGTCCATAGCGCCCCCGGGGTGCCACTTCCGGTGCTACCCGGCTGGGGTCGCGCTGGAGCTGGCGCCGCCTCCGACCTTGCGGGCCCGCTTGGCCGGCGGCGGGTTGCGGTAGCTGTCGCCGCCCATCTCGATGACGTGGGCGTGATGCAGCAGGCGGTCCATGGCCGCGCTGGCCAGCAGCGGGTCGCCGAACAGGGGGTACCACTCCTCCACGGCGCGGTTGCTGGTGATCACCATCGCCCCACGCTCGTACCGACGTCGGATCACCTCGTAGAGGTCGTGGGGCTCGTCCTGGCGCAGGGGCCGGAGGCCGAGGTCGTCGAGGATCAGCAGGTCGGGGCTGGTGAAGCGCAGCAGGCGGCGCTCCCAGCTCTGGTCGGCGCGGGCGGCGTGCAGCTCGTCGAGCATCTGGTGCGTGGAGACGAAGAGCGCCGTGTTGCCGGCCATGCAGGCGCGGTGGCCCAGGGCCTGGGCGAGGTGGCTCTTGCCGACGCCGGCGGGTCCGACCAGGCAGACCACCTCTCGACGCTGCACGAACTGGCAGGTGGCGAGATCGATGACCTTGGCCTTGGGGATGGCCGGGTTGAACTGGAAATCGAAGTCCTCGACGGTGCGGCCGTGGTCGAAGTTGGCGCGCCGCATGCGCAGGTGGAGCTGCTTGCCGTCGCGGCGCTCGACCTCGTCGGTCAGCAGGCGGTAGAGGAATTCGTCGAGGGCCAGGTCGTCGTCCACGGCCTGCCGCTTGCGCAGGTCGTAGGACTCGAGGATGCCGCTCAGGCGCAGCTTCTTGAGCAGCGGGACAAGTTCGTCGATGGTGGTCATGGCTCAGGCCTCCGGGATGGTGGGCGGGGTGAAGAAGTTGGGCGGTCGGGCGAAGCGTGGCGCCTCGAGCGCGCCGTGAACGGGCACCAGGCTGCCGGGCAAGGGCTCCAGGTCCAGGCCCTTGCGGATGATCTCCTTGACCCCACGCACGCTGAAGCTCCGGTAGAAGCTGGCCCTACGGGCGGTGGCCGCAGCGCGCTCGGGCGAGACCTTCTCGAGGGTGGTGACGATCGCCTGGACCGCGCGAAGCTGGAGCAGGACGTTGTCGGCCTCGAACATGTCGGAGACGAGGCTGAGGACCTCGGGCCCGATGTTGGCGGCGCGCGCCTCCCAGTAGGGACGGTCGCGGTGGGCCCAGGCCTCGCGGTCGGGCGGCAGGTGGGCGGGATCGGTCTGGCGCGTGCCAGGCCGCGCGCGGGAGTGGGCCGCGACGCGACCCTCCGGGCCGAAGAGCTCGACGGACTGGCCTCGGGCGCGCAGCCACAGCGTCTGGCCCAGCAGCGGCCAGGGCGCCGAGTAGCCGCCCTTGGCGAAGTAGACGTGGGAGTCGGTGTGGACCTTGCACCGGTGCCAGACGACGGGGGCGAATGGCATCGTCGGTAGCGGCCTCAACGCGGCGCGCTCGATGTCCTCGAAGACTTCGAC
>JANONW010000378.1:0-31802 GCA_031421065.1 Prolixibacteraceae bacterium | reverse complement strand
AAACAAAGGTCAACCTCTTTTTGTGTAGCGAATGCCTTGGCTATAACCAACAGCCTGGCATCCCGGACACTTAGCAGGGGCATTTCATCCTGATTTTCAAGCTTTAATGTTAATATGTAAAGGCTGGCCATCATCACTAATGCCATGTGGTGTTGCCATGCCAACCATCCTGTTACTTGATAACCTGACATCCAACATCCCCAACTCATTCTTACAATCATCAAAACAACGTTCTGCCCAATATCTGCTACATTGAAAATATGCCCATTCTTTGTTGGTGTATTTTTCTTTATCCCCATTGCTGAGTGAATATTTTATCTTCGCAGATTTGGTAATGACCAATGTCCTTTTGCAGGCTTTTTCTTCTTTCCCATCCCAATGCCAAACCGTTGCAGTGTGTACTTTTGCATGCTTCCAACCCTTTGCCGTTTTTCTTATTTTCTCTGAGCTAAAGTCCTTATCTGCAAGTGTTTTTATATAGTTTTGCAATTGGACCGGTTCAATATCCGGTTGTATTTTCGTTGGAACCTTACCTTTATTGCCTTTACGTTCTGGAATTGAAAATGTAGGTCCGGTCATGAAAACAAGTTCGTCTTTATGGACGTCCAGCACATAAAATTGGCCCAAAGCATCCAATGCCCTTGTCAGTTCCGCATTATGCCCGTATAGTCCATCGCCAGCTATAAAATCAAATTCTATTCCTGAACCAATTGCCCGCTTGACCAACTTTAAAGCCAGTTCAGGTTTTGTTTGAAATTTTTGATCCAACTCAGGTACTCTTGCTACATCACACCTTTGCTTATCTTCTGTCCACACTTCTGGCAAAAACAACTCTGTGCCTACCAAACTGCAAAATTTTCCATTGCCCAACGAAGCATGTACAGCACGCTTATAATTGGGACCATTCACCTTTTCTACCATCCGCTCCATGTTCTCATGTCCCTTTTCGCACTGTAACAGCCCTGCCAGGTACTCTTCCGCAACATGCGTACAGCTCTTCGTGTACACCTTAAATAAACTATTATACTTGCTGTATATCAGTGTATTAAGACCATTGACAGATGATTTGTCATATTGGGTTTTGCAAGGAAATTTTTTTTTATCTGCTCGTTTTGGCTTCATTGTCAAAACAATCAGAGTGCGTTAATAATTACTGTAAGATATTAATTATTACTCACATAACAAAACAAACTGTCTCTTTTTTCAATTTGGTAAAGTAGAACTAGCTAAAATCGATGATCGCTTTTATTACGCCATCCTGATAGGAGGCCACCAAATCGAACGCCTGCTGTGTCTCTTCGGGCGAAAAATGGTGGGTCACAATCTGATCAATAGGTAATCCGTTTGAAATTAGTTCGATGGCCTTGTCCATACAATGGTTTTGCCGGCGAACATTTTGAATGGCGATTTCTTTCCGGCGCATTAAATCCATATCGAATGTATATTTTGCTCCCGGCGGAATTCCCACCAATACAAGCTTCCCTCCGGGTTTCAAAACCTTTGTTGCGTCATCAACCGCTTTTTGGTCGCCACTGCATTCGAAAACAATGTCCAACAGGAGCGGTTCATGTTTTTCGGTTGTTTCAAAGGCATCGTCGGTTAAGGGATTGATGGCAATGCCAGCACCAAGTTGTACCGCTTTTTTCTGTCTGGATTCAAGCGGTTCATAACAGAAAATACGACCAATAGTCTGGGTTTTTAATACCAGCAACACACTCAGGCCAATAGGTCCAGCACCAAAAATTCCAACTGTTTTATCCTGAAAATTGGTTTTTGCCAGTTCAACACTGTAAGTTCCGATGGTCAAAGGTTCGATCAGCGCAGCGGTGGTTTTATTAAACGATGCTCCGAGCGGGAAACAGGTAAATTCGGGCATCACGATGTAATCCGACAGGCAGCCTTCAATTTGTCCGGGACAGCCCAGAAACCGGTTGTTCCGACAGGTGTGAGGTCTTCCGCTCAGGCATTGGTCGCAGGTTCCGCAATGAATACTTGGGTCGATGGCTACCAAATCGCCTGCCTTAACACGGGAGACCGAATTTCCGGTTTCAATTACAATTCCCGAACATTCGTGGCCAACTGCAAAAGGAAATTCTACCACCTGCGAGCCGATTTTTCCTTCAGTAAAATAATGAACATCCGAACCACAAACCCCCACTGCTTTGATTTTTATCAAAACATCATCAGGATTTTTTATTTCGGGCTGGCTGCGATCAATCATTTCAATTTTCCGGATACCGGTTAAAACCATTGTTCTCATCGTATTGTACTTTTGGGTTTGCAGAAATAGTTCGGCCAAATAATGAAAAAAATAAATGAAACAGGCAGAAAAACCTTTTTAATTTTACCTTTCGCAATTAATATTAAATGACCAACTGTGTTTTGTCACTTTTTATTGGTGCTTGAAACCATTACTTTGTTTTAAATTTTAACCTGAACATCATGTACGGAAAAATACAACAGGATTTAGCGCAAACACTTCTGGAATTAAAAGAACAGGGTCTGTACAAAAACGAGCGGATCATCACTTCTTCTCAAAGTTCTCTGATAACCGTTTCTGGCGGAAAGTCGGCGCTTAATTTTTGTGCCAATAATTATCTTGGTCTGGCCAATCATCCTGAAGTGGTTAAAGCGGCTCAGGAAACCATGGATAAATGGGGCTTCGGTCTTTCATCGGTTCGTTTTATCTGCGGAACTCAGCAAATACACAAAGAGCTTGAGCTGAAGATGTCGGAGTTTCTGGGCACTGAAGATACCATTTTGTATTGTGCCGCTTTCGATGCCAATGGCGGTGTTTTTGAACCTTTGCTGGGCGATGGCAGCATCATCATATCGGATGAGCTGAACCATGCTTCAATTATTGACGGAGTACGGCTTTGCAAGGCGCAACGTGCCCGCTACAAACATTCCGACATGGCTGAGCTGGAAAATTGGCTGAAAGAATCGCAGTCGTTAAAATATCGCATGGTGGTTACCGATGGTGTATTTTCGATGGATGGCGATTTGGCAAAACTTCCGGAGATTGTTGCGTTGTGCGAAAAATATGACGCTTTGATCATGGTGGACGATTCTCATGCTTCAGGTTATATCGGAAAAACAGGTCGGGGAACAGCCGAACATTACGGACTGCTCGGAAAAATAGATATCATCACCACTACTTTCGGCAAAGCGTTGGGTGGCGGAAATGGAGGTTGCACTTCAGGCCAGAAAGAGATTATTGAAATGCTGCGCCAGCGTTCGCGCCCTTATTTGTTCTCTAATACGCTTGCTCCTGCAACAGTTGGCGCTACAATGAAAGTGCTCGATTTGCTGACCAAATCAGCTGAACTTCCGTTGCGAACCATGGAAAATGCCAAATATTTCAGAGAAAAAATGGAAGGTGCCGGGTTTGATCTGGTAAAAGGCACAACTGCTATTGTTCCGGTTATGATTTACGATGCCCCGCTGGCCGTGAAATTTGCCGACGAATTGCTAAAAGAAGGAATTTATGTAATTGGATTTGTATTTCCGGTAGTTCCTAAAGGCAAAGCACGAATCAGGGTCCAGCTTTCGGCTGCACATAGCAAAGTGCAGATCGATCAGGCTGTTGCGGCATTTATAAAAGTTGGGAAATCAATTGCGATAATTTAAAACGATTGTCCGTTTATTTACCTATTCGCTTTTTTATGGAAGTCAATTGTTGTCATTTTAATGTCCTTAGGTAAATTTGTGGCTGCCCATTAATTCAAACATACAAAAAAAAGCTGTTCGGAAATAACCGTAACAGCCTTTTCATGCAATACCTAATTGAATTGATTGATCCTGTTTCTGAACGTATGCAAAACCTTGTTTCCTATTTTACAGAAATAAGGTTTTAAATTTGTTTAGCATTTCTGCTATTTCACTTCAATTACAACGTATTTCGAAATTCTCCAGAATTCTTGAGGATTAGTTATTTCCAGATATGCAATCTGTCCGTTTTCTTCGACCAGTGAATAAGAATTGTTGGGATGTTCTGATATTACTTTCGCTTTTTTTGCATTTAAAGGGATTGTTTTTGTTTCACGAATATCCAGTGTAGTAAAATGGTTTGGATCAAAATTTTCCTGGATAGCTTTACTGCCACCGATTCCAAGGATTCCTCCTTCGCGGTCAAGTATGCCTTTTTCTTTCAGTTCCTTGAATGTTCCAAGTACGACATGGGCTGTATTCAGTTTATCCGTTTTGTCCACAATCACTTTTTGCTTGTAATTGATGGTGTCAGCCTGTTGTCGTATGTTAGTATTCATGTTTTGAATCTTTGAATCCATTTCGGCCAGAGTGATGTTTTTGTTTTCAACTATATTTTTTAATTCAGCAATTTCGATGTTCTGGCTTTCGATGGTTGCAGCTAAACTCTGAAGTCTGGTTTCATAGGATTTTGCGTTTAATCCAGATTTCTTTAATTTCTGTTCCAGTTCCGCAATTTTTTTATTGTTTTCTTCAACCAGATTGTCCAGCAAATTGATGTCGTCAATAATTGCCTGTTTCCTGTTTTTACCACCTTCTGATTGAACCATGGAGATTTGATTTCTTTTTTCTTTTATTAATTTCAAATTGTTTTCGATTTCAAAAAAGCTGCCTTCCATGTCATTCATGAAAGCTTCTTTCTCTTGCATCGTTTGGTTTATGTTTTTCTTTTCTGCCATCAGCGATTCGATTTCAGCTTTTTTTTGGTTATAAACAAATATTACGCCAATGATGCTGGCAACCAAAATGAAACTTGCAATAATGATTGTCGCCAACTGTGCTTTTTGTGTCTTTTCCATTACTTTTTTTTATTAAAATTATTTTTTTAAGATCAAACAGCCACGTTGATAGGATTATCTGGTGGATGTGTTCGAATTTGGCAAAAGGCATGGCAATGCGTATGCCAATGGAATAAAAATATGTTAAAGTGTTGTTTCTTAATTTATTGATAGAGAAGTGGAAGGGTCAAATTTTATCAATTTGATAAAATTTAATTCTGAATTGATAAATTTGAAAAACTGAAATGTTTTATTCAATATTGCCCTCTTTCAACATTCGGTAGATAGTTGCCACACCAAGGTCCAGTTTTTCGGCTACCAATTTGATGTTGTTGTCGTATTTGTCCAGAAATTTTTTTACGATCCGGATATCATATTCACGAAGGCTGAGTTCTTGGTTACCCAGATCGTTGAGTAAATCCTGTCCTCTGCCCAAAACGATGTGATCGGCGGTTATTTCATCCTGGTCGGCCAGGGTAACGGCTAGTTCAATCACCGACTTTAATTCACGGATATTGCCCGGAAACGAATAGGAGAGCAAACGGGCAGAAGCTTCAGTCGCCAAGGTTTTCAGCTTCATGTTGTTCTCCTTACAGAACAAGTTAATAAAGTGCCGGGCCAATATAATCACATCATTTTCCCGTTCGCGCAAAGGTGGCAATTCAATAGGGAGTCCGTAAAGCCGGTAATAAAGGTCCTGCCTGAAATTTCCTTTTTTAATTTCTTCCTGAAGATCCTTATTGGTTGCAATGATGATCCGGCAATCAGTTTTGACCGGGTTGTTGCTGCCAATCCGAATAATTTCTTTTTCCTGAAGGGCGCGCAACAATTTGGCCTGTAATGAAATATCCATTTCGGCCATTTCATCGAGAAATAAGGTGCCGCCATTTGCCTCCTCGAACTTGCCAATCCGGCGGAAAGCTGCGCCGGTGAAAGAACTTTTTTCATGTCCGAATAGTTCGCTTTCAATCAGGTCTTTCGGAATTGCAGCAACATTGACAGCGACAAACGGTTGTTTCGAACGGTTGGAATTATAGTGTATAGCTTTGGCAACCAATTCTTTTCCGGTCCCGGTTTCGCCGGTTATGGTAACGGTGATATTGGTCCGGGTCGCTTTTTCAATCAGTTCATAAGTTTTTCGGGTAGCAGCACTGTTCCCGATAATGGTACCCTGGTCGGTATATTTCTTTTTAACCTCTTGCCTCAGGTTTACAATTTCCTTTTTCAGGTTGCTGCCTTGCCTGATGTTGCTGACCGTATTCAGTAACCGTTCCCTGATATCTTTCGACTTTACAATGTAGTCGTAAGCGCCATGCCGCAATAAAGTAACCACCACTTCAATGTCGTCCTGCTCTGAAATCAGGATTATCTGTATGTCTTCGTTAATTTCCTTGATCTGTTTAAGTACTTCCAGCCCTTTTGTGTCAGGAAGCCGGTAATCCAATGTAATAATATCCGGTTGCTGGTATAAATTGGACAGACAGTCTTTCCCGGTGGTGAAGGATTGTATTTCGTAATCGGGATTGAGCGACAGGGTATGAACAAGCAAACGGTTGTACCATTCATCATCCTCAACGACAAATATTTTGAAGGCTTTTTCGGGCATTTTTATGGTAATTCGTTATTTTTAATTTCAATCAGTATCGGCAAGTTAGTAATTTTTTAGCTGAACCATCGTCTTAAATTCTCATTTTGAGAAAATAGTTCATTAGTACTATTCTGCCTTAAGTTTTTGTTTCAGGATGCAATTGATGTAATTAATTTCGTGCTCAATTTCCCTGATCAGTTTCTTTGTTTCGTCCATATTACTATATACAGAAGTGTTTTCAATCTTCTTTAAATGGTTGTAAAGAGTGGTTGCCTGTAAATGTTTGGCCGGGGCTGCAAGTTTGTGAGCTGTTTCAGAAATAGCACTCCAGTCGGAACTTTGAAAATTCTGATCGAATTTCATCAATGCCTCTTCACTCGACCGGATGAAAATTTTCAGCATTTCATTAAAAAAAGCGGTATCGCCTCCTGAAATCCGTTCCAATTCATCCAGATCGATCGAAGTATTCATTACAATTACTTTCTGGCTTGGTTCCTCCGTTTTTTCCTGAAGTAATTTCGTTATGGAGCTTAATAATTCAGATTCAGCAAATGGTTTCATTAAAAAAGAATGTATACCGGACGTATGCAACTGCTGAATATCTGCCAACTTGTTGGTTGCCGTCAACGCAATAATTTTGGTCGATGGACGATGTTGTAAAATCAGTTTCGTTGCCTCGTATCCATCCATCACCGGCATACGAATGTCCATAAGGATCAGGTCATACTCGTTTTTTTCTGCAAGTTCAAAGGCTTCGAGCCCATTGCGTGCTTCGGTAAACGACACGCCCCATTTTTTTATGATGTTTTTGATCAGATAAAGGTTGAATTCTTCATCGTCAACAATCAGAAAATGGAGCTTCCGGAACCAGGAAGGGATTAGTAGCTGCTCAACTGATCGTTCTTTTATATTGTCCGGATTCCCTTTTTGATAAGGTATTTGTAATGTAAAACGAGTTCCTTTTCCAAAGGAACTATCGACATCAATTTTCCCATTTTGGAGAAGAATCAGTTTTTTTACGATGGACAGTCCCAGTCCGGCTCCGCGTTGCTTTTGGGTGAGATCGGTATCCAATTGTACAAACTCATCAAAAATCAGGTGCAGGTCTTCTTTTGAAATGCCAATACCTGTATCCGAGACTTCAATATGTAAAATATAGTTTTGTTCCGTAGTTTCTTCTCCGGAAACTGTCAGCGTTATTTGCCCCTGATTGGTAAATTTAATGGCATTGGTAGTAAGATTGATAAGGATTTGCTTCAGCCGTATCGGATCGCCCTGAAGTGCCATATTTTTTTTCGTGTTGTTCCTGACAATCAATTCAACCCCTTTTTTCTGTGCTGAATCTTTGTGCAGGGTGTAAACCTCTTTGATGATTTCATCAGGAAAGAAATCAATTTGCTCAATTTTTAGTTTTTGAGATTCTATTTTCGAGAAATCAAGCGTGTCGTTTACCAGCGCGATAAGGTGTTCTGCTGATTTGTGCACAACTTCCAAATCGGCGGACATTTCAGCAGAATTCGTTTTCTGAAGCATCTGTTCTGTTAGCCCATAGATGGCGTTTACAGGTGTTCTCATTTCGTGGCTGACCGTTGCCACAAACATTTCTTTTGCTTTGGCCAGACTTTCTGCTTCGTCTTTTGCCATTTTCAGAACTTGCTGGTAAGTTTGGTTCCTTTGAAGGTTTCTGAAGAACAAGATCAAAATGATTATCAGCAGTATTACAACACCAATGCTGAAAATGGCCATTCGCTGGTATGTTTGGGCCGCCATAAAATCAACTTCCCGGATTTTGGCTTCCAGCCTTTTTTGTTCGCTGTCTTCCAGATTGGCAACGTGTTGGTTCAGTATTTCGGTTACCTGGATGTTTAGCTCAAGTAAACCCTTTTCTTTAATTTGTAATTGTCTGGACTGACCGGTAATCTGTTTCTCAATACCTGCAATTTCCTGTTTAATTATTTCTTTTTCATCGCTTTTATCAATGATGATGGGCTGTTGGATACTTGTATCTCTTTTACTGAACAACCTTTTTAAAAACCCTTTATTCTCTTCCTGTTTAAACCTTATCGTATCAGGTTGGATGATTACGGTATCAATCTTCGAATAAAATTCTGAAAAAGAGTTAAGTGCATTTCCTTTTGAACGGTGGAGCGCCCGAATTTCATCTAAAATAAGCAGTTTGCGGTTGACCAGAAGTCGGATAGAGTCGATATGAACGATTTCATCTGAGCCCAGAAAAGCATAAACTTCCAGATCGGATAGTTTTCCCTGGATCGTGGTATTTAATTGCTTGTATGGCTTAATAAAAGTTATATCACCTGTCAGACTGTAAAGGCGGATTGTGTTTTCTACTTCATTTAAATCGGATGCAATATCTTTAATCAGTAGTAATTTTAGATCGGGACGTGCTTCTTTGTGGATGGTATCAACAATTTTGGAAAGGCTCTCATAAGCAAGAAATCCAGAACCAATCACTGCAACTGCAATGCAGATGGTTAAAATGGTAACCTGTATCTCAATCTTTAATTTCTTCATCAAATAAATGCAAGTTAATAGTACTTGCTTTCTTTCAAAGTTTCATAAATAGTGGTTACCATCAGTAGCAACAGGAATAAATACGAAAAGTCTTCGATGGGGATATTTATAATCCTGATGTTCAGTATGTGAACTGAATTGTATTCAACCACAGGCAATGAAGTTAGTATTCCGTTAACGATTAAAAACGGGAGCAGCGAAACAAAATAAGCGAAATAAAACTTTGTAATGTATGGTTTGAACTTGTTCCTGAAAACGGTGTGTCCCAGATATACGGCTGAAAACAGAAAGGTCATGAACGTATATGCCTGGTGACTGAAAAAGTAACTGATCAAAGCGAAACCGACCATCAGGAAAAGGCTGAATGCAAGAAAAGGATTGGCATATTCGTATTTCTTCAGATAAAATTTCAGGACTTCATAAATAAATACACAGGAATAAGGAACGACAATGAAGAAAAGCCATTCTTCGATGGGCATTCCCATAAAATCTTTTCCGATTGTGTATTCAGGATTAAAGCTCCAAACCTGGGCAGCAGTAAATTTGATGTCCCAAACTATAAAGATGGCAGCAGTAACCAAAATCGCCGGAAGTATGTATTTCAGGTTTTTATAATACTGAACATTTTTGTCGAAACTTAGCGCCAATGGTACCGCGATTGAAGCTATCAACAAAAGCAGGTAGGTAAAATTCTTGAATTCCATTATATCTGGGGTACTGTGTTTTTAAATATATTTCAGGAACAAATATAAATGAATCCATGAAATTATTTGAACAAAAGGCTTTATTGCTCATAAAAAACAAAGCCCGGCATGACGGTGCCGGGCTTGCTAATTATATCAATCGAAATATTATCTACAAATGAATCACTTCGCCATAAGCTGCGGCTGCGGCTTCCATGATGGCTTCGCTCATGGTTGGGTGCGGATGTATGGATTTGATCAGTTCGTGACCTGTAATTTCCAGTTTTTTTGCCACCACCAGTTCTGCAATCATTTCGGTTACATTTGCCCCAATCAAATGTGCGCCAAGTAATTCTCCGTATTTGGCATCAAAAACAAGTTTTACAAAACCCTCTTTTTGTCCCGAAGCGCTGGCTTTTCCGCTGGCAGAGAAAGGAAATTTGCCAACTTTAATTTCATGACCGGCGGCTTTGGCTTTTTGCTCAGTCATTCCGAGCGATGCAACTTCCGGATTGGTGTAGGTACATCCCGGAATGGTCGAATAGTCGATCGGCTGGGGGTTTAATCCAGCGATTTTCTCCACACAAACGATTCCTTCGGCTGAGGCCACATGGGCCAGCGCAGGTCCGGCAATAATATCGCCGATGGCAAAAACAGTTTCAACATTGGTCTGGTAAAATTCGTTCACCTTAACCCTACCGTTTTCAAGCACAATCCCAAGCTCTTCCAACCCGATGTTTTCAATATTTGGTGCAATTCCGACCGCTGACAATACTATTTCGGCCTCGATAATTTCTTCGCCTTTTTTTGTTTTTACGGTTACTTTGCACAATTCTCCCGAAATATCAACCGATTCGACAGAAGCACTGGTCAGCACTTTCATTTTCATTTTTTTGAATGAACGTTCAAGCAATTTCGAAACTTCTTCGTCCTCGTTCGGAACTACATTGGGCAGGAATTCAATTAAAGTAACATCGGTTCCTATGCTTTGGTAAAAATATGCGAATTCGCTGCCGATAGCTCCCGAACCAACAACCACCATTGACTTTGGCTGTTTTGGCAAAGTCATCGCTTCACGGTATCCGATGATTTTTTCACCGTCCTGTTCAAGGTTTGGCAACTCGCGTGAACGGGCACCGGTGGCAAGGATAATGTTTTTTGCCGAATGAAGTGTTCGTTTCCCGCTTTCATCGGTCACTTCAACCGAATTTTTATCGACCAGCCGACCATATCCGTTAATTTCCTCGATTTTATTTTTTGTGAAAAGATATTGTATCCCCTTGCTCATTCCATCGGCAACTCCCCTGCTGCGTTTTACCATTGCCCCAAAGTCAGGTTTTATCTCTCCTGAAATAGTGACTCCGTAATCAGCGGCATGAATTGCATATTCGAAGGCCTGTGCACTTTTCAGGAGCGATTTGGTTGGAATGCAACCCCAGTTGAGGCAAATGCCCCCCAGGCTTTCTTTCTCAACAACTCCCACATTCAGGCCAAGCTGAGCGGCTCTGATTGCAGCTACATATCCGCCCGGACCGCTACCTAAAACTATTAGATCGTAACTCATATATAATGGATTAATTTGATTAAACAAACAGCATTATAACATTCTGCGACATGAAAAGTTCTGACTGAATTATTATCCTGATCGTATAAAAATAGCAAAAGCCACTTAAAAGTGACTTTTGCAAAAAAAAATATTTTAATTTATAAGATGGGTCCTATTCCGTCCGAAACATGGAATTCACATTTATTAGAATATTTCTCCGGACGGTTTTTGCCCATGCTAATTTTGCTACAAATATTTCGCTCCTACAGGTGCTGAAAAAAGCTTTTCTCAATCAACTTTAGGCACTCAAAACTTTAGCTCACTTTAGACACTTTCTTATTCAGGAAACAGCTCGCCAAGTTTTGCAGCGAGTTGTTCGCTTCTCAATCCTTTGGCGATAATTTTGCCTTCTGCATCGAGCAGGTAGGTCTGAGGAATGGCGTTTACCGAATATAGTCGTGCCGCGGTGTTCTGCCAGAACTGAAGGTCAGAAACATGTACCCAGTTCAATTGATCGTCTTTGATTGCCTGCACCCATTCTTCTTTGGTGCGGTCGAGCGAAACGCCAATGATCTCGAAACCTTTTGAATTGTATTTCTGATATAGTTTCACAACATTAGGGTTTTCCTGACGGCATGGCGCGCACCATGCTGCCCAAAAATCGATCAATACTACTTTCCCGCGTAATGATGACAATTGAACCGGGTTCCCTACAGGATCGTTCATTGTAAAATCTGGCGCGACTGCACCAACAGCGGTCATCTTCATTCCATCGGCAATCTCTTTTAACTTTATCACATACTCGGAAGTACTGATTTCTGCCGGAAATTTAGCTACGATCGAATCCAGATCGGAACTTTCGATTTCGTTTACAAGTTGTACCAGTGTGATGTATGCTGCAACAACAGAGCTGTTGTGTTCTTTTACAAAGTTTTTCGTAAAAACTTTCATGTCCTCAGTCATTGCTTTATAATCAATCTCAGCCCTTTTTGCTTCATCCTCATTTCCGCCCGTCATGGCCGACTGATATTTCTGCTGAAGTTCCTGTACTTGTTTGTTCAGTTTTTCGAGTTCAGTAAGGTAAACCTGAAAAAGATCCTGGCTTGGAGAGCCTGTGATTTTGGTTGCGCGCAGGCTGTCTTTGTTGGCAACAACATTAATTTTTGAATTGTCAAGAAAAAGTTGTGCGAAATAATCCTGCCCATTCAAACGCAGGATGCGGATATCAGGCAATTCCATTTTGCCTGTAAAGGCAAATTTACCGTCAACAACATCGGCGGTATCGATACTTTGTGGGCGGCCATCCACAATTTTTTCAAGATATACTTTACCGGTTTCTACTCCGGCAATAGTGCCTTTGATCGAAAATTCATCTTTTGCCGTTTGACAGGAAAAAACCGTCAGTGCCAATACCAAAATTGCTAGAATATTTCTCATTGAATTAAATATTAAATTGTTTTTAAATGTCCTTTTTAATTTGATCGTATAAATCGAGTAATTTCTTTGCAGCGACAAATGAAGAGATTTCTTCTTTCAGTACTTTTTTCTCCGATTCTTCCATCAATGTCATAATTTGTTCATTCTGATAAAAATTGTTCCTGAGTTGCTCATTGATTGTTTCGTACATCCAGAATTTCGATTGCTCGTTTCTTTTGTGTTGAAAATAACTGTTGTTTTTTACAAGCGCCAGATATTCATCAATGGTTTCCCATATTTCGGTGGTCCCGGTTTTCATATAGGCCGAACATGTCAGTACTTTTGGTTTCCATCCCGAATCGGTAGCAGGGAACAAATGCAATGCATTCATATATTGAACACGTGCCAGTCCTGCTTTTTCGATGTTGTTTCCGTCAGCTTTGTTAATTGTGATCGCATCGGCCATTTCCATGATGCCGCGTTTGATACCTTGCAATTCGTCGCCCGCACCGGCCAGCATCAGCAAAAGAAAAAAATCGACCATCGAATGAACGGCTGTTTCACTTTGGCCAACCCCAACTGTTTCAATAAAAATATGATTGAAACCGGCAGCTTCGCAGAGCACAATGGTTTCGCGGGTTTTTCGGGCAACCCCGCCCAGCGAACCTGCCGATGGGGAAGGACGGATGTAGGCGTTCGGATCGATGGAAAGGTCTTCCATGCGCGTTTTATCACCCATTATGCTTCCTTTTGTACGCTCGCTGCTTGGGTCAATCGCCAAAACTGCCAGCTTATTGCCTTTGGAAGTAATGTGTTTTCCCATGGCTTCGATAAAGGTACTTTTACCAACACCCGGTACGCCTGTAATTCCTATCCTGACCGAATTTCCGCTGAATGGCAAACTTTTCACAATGATTTCCTGCGCAATCTCCTGATGTTCCGGCTTTGAACTTTCGATAAGGGTGACTGCCTGGCTAAGAATTGTAATATCTCCGTTCAAAATGCCATCAACAAATTGCTGTACCGAAAAGGAACGTTTTTTCTTGTGCTTCAGAAATCGTTTTACCGAATCGGTATTTACCGACGGCAACCGTTCAATGCCCTGATTTACATTTAGCCCCAAGTATTCGGGGCTGTTTTCTATATGGGAATGGAATGGATCTCCAATCATGGTCCGAAATTTTATGCGAATGTAGTTATCAGGAAACAATAATAAATGGTTCTGCCCCAATTTTTGCTAAAAAATTGTTGAAGTATTGAACATGAACCAAAAAGAAGAAGCCGCTCCTGATTCCAGAAGCGGCCCCCATTTATTTAGTGAAAAATTTTATTGTGTCAGAATGTTAGTCGAAATTCGTAAAACAGTAGTTGGGTTTTTCGGATCGTTGGTGATAATTGTAATTGTTTTGTTCTGACGGCCACTTTTACCTGCTGAATCAAAAACAACTTTCAACGGCACGCTTTCGTTTGCGGCAATCATATTTTTTGAAGGAGAAACAGCTGTGCATCCGCAGGAGCTCTTCACATCCCTGATAACTAAATCACGTTTTCCGGCATTTTTCAGGTTAAAGGTATGTTCAACTTTGCTCCCAGGTTTGATGTCACCAAAATCAAACGATTCGGCATCGTATTTCACTGCCGGTGCTTCGGCCAAATCGGCAGGCGAAAGATTGGAGAAATCTTCTTCCAAAGTTGTGCTCACAGCAATTGAGTTGCGATAATCGTCTTTGCCATCAATGTTTAAATAAATGCGGTGCATTACAAAGCCATAAGCTTTAATTTTGGAAGCATCGAATGATACAACAATGTACCCTTTTTGTTTTGGTGCGATTGTGGCCGGTCTTATCACAGCGCCCAGGTGTGGCGGTGGTGTTTTGAAGCTTAGCTGAACGGGTTGCGCCGAGTTGTTGATTATTTCAACGCTGTCTTTTTTAAACTGATCCCCTTTGATCTGGCCAAAAGCCACATGATTTGTTTTAGCGCGGAGCGGGCCGATTTCGTTGGGGTAATCTTCCACAATGGTTCGTGCACGGGCAGTTACATTGCCCAAAATGGTTAAAACAACATCGGCATTCTCTGCATTGGAGCTAACCCTGATGGTTTTGTTAAATACTCCGGGACGGTTTTTTGGATCGTAACTAACTTTAATCAATCCTGAAGCGCCAGGTGCAACAGGTTGGCGTGTCCATTCAGGAGTAGTACAACCACATGATGCCTGAACATTGTTGATAATTAAAGGAACCGGTCCGGCATTCTTGAAATTGAATGAAACCGTTTGAACACCAAGTTCTTCCTTGAATGTTCCGTAATCGTGCTGTAATTTCTCGAAGGCAATGCGCGATTTTGCAGGGGAATATTGTGCCTGATTAACAAAAGGCAAACAAATTGCCACAGCCAGTAAAAGCGTAAACCTGATTTTCATCCTTACAAAGTTTTAATTAGTTGAATACTTTTTGGTTATAAATAATCTCTTTTGGCAGAATAAACGCCGGATGGAACTCACATGTATTTGTTCATTGGCGTTTGTTATTGTCATCAAACATGTTCGTTTCATATAAGTTTTTTTTATTTGGTAAGACAATCTGTATTTTGTTCAAAGCGTGAACCGCAAATCTATTTTATTGTTCTGTAATATGCAAAACTATAAAACCTTTCTTTTAATTGCTGTTAATACCGCCTAACTTTTGTTAATGAACTGTTAATGAATTAAAGAGACGGTTTTTTTGCTTAGCTTCGTGCTTAAATAGCAAAATATTTGCGGCTTTATGAAGAGGAATTCGATTGGTTTTGTAATAATAATGGCAACTATTTCAGTGCTGGGAATTCTGTTGGTCCAGTTTTTCTTCCTGAAGAAATCGGTTGATCTGAACGAAAAGCAGTTTCATGAATTGACTACAAGTGCTTTGCGCAGTGTGGCAAGCCAGATAAATGAGTACAACAGCAAAGTTCACGGCCACGCTGCCAAACCATCAGATGTTTGCCCAGTGGATCAGATTTCAAATAATTATTACGTGGTCAATGTAAATGATGTAATTGATCCGAATATCCTGGAGCATTTACTTGCCGTCGAATTCAAAAAACGGAATTTAGACCTTCCTTTCGAGTACGGTATTTACGATTGTGATTCAAAGAAAATGGTGCAAGGAAATATTTCCAAAGCAGATTCTCAAAACGCAAACAGAAAATCCATCAAAAGTCACGACACGCTTTCCTGCAGTCAGGAGGAAATGTTGTACGATAAGCACATTAAAAAAGCAAATAAAAAGAGCAACGTTTGCAATTTGCCTACCAGCGAAAAATACACCTATTACTTCGGAGTTCATTTTTCCGACCGGTCGCAGTTTTATAATTCGCGCCTGATCGCTTGGTATTTATTGACCGGCATTCTGTTTTTTGTGGTGATATTCTTTGGGTATGCACTTTACATCATTATTAAACAGAAGCAGTTGAGCGAGATACAGAAGAATTTCATTAATAACCTGACCCACGAGTTTAAAACACCAATCGCCTCTATCGAACTTGCAGCAAAAGTCCTTTCAAATCCGAAAATTATCGAGCAACCCGAGCGCCTGAGCGAATACGTGAAGATAATAGGTCAGCAAAACAGGCGGCTTTCTGCCCAGGTAGAGAAACTGCTTCAAATGGCGACTATCGAAAAAACAAAGCTTCAGTTAAACCTGGAACAAATTGAACTGAATTCATTCATTGCCGAGGCAATCGCCGAATTTAAGAACAGTCAGAACGGAGATGCCTATTCGATAAATTTAGTTTCGAATGTTGCCAATGCAAGCATAGCCGCCGACAAATTACATTTCTCAAATCTGATTTTTAATATCCTCGATAATTCAATCAAGTATTGTTCTGTTGTGCCCGATATCATTATAAGGCTCGAAGAAATTAAGGGACGCTACATTATTTCGTTTGATGACAATGGCATTGGGATCCCCAAAGATTACCGTAAAAAGATTTTCAACCGCTTTTACCGTGTTCCGACCGGAAATGTGCATGATGTAAAAGGTTTTGGGTTGGGATTGGATTATGTGAAAAAAATTGTCAGAATTCATGGTTGGCAAATAAAAGTGATCGAAAATCCAAGGAAAGGAAGTACTTTTATTGTTGAAATTCACAAATCAATAAAATGAACTACCAAGGCGAAAAAATTCTGTTGGTTGAGGATGATAAAACCCTCAATTTTATTGTCAAAGATAATTTGGAACAAGCTGGTTATGAAGTGACTTCGGTCGAAGATGGCGAAGCGGCAGTGAAAATATTTAAATCAGGAAAATTTAGCTTGTGCCTGCTCGATGTGATGCTTCCCAAAAAGGACGGGTTTGCCCTTGCCAAAGAAATCAGGGAAATAGATGATCATGTGCCGATTATTTTTCTGACTGCCCGTTCGATGACAGAAGACCGTATTACCGGGCTGACCATTGGCGGGGACGATTACATTACCAAACCATTCAGCATGGAAGAATTGCTGCTGAAGATCCGTATTTTTCTGAAACGCAGCCTGCCAGCAAATGAACCTACCAACGACCAGGACTACTATAAACTGGGCCATTTTAACTTCTATTTCGACAGTTTGATACTGGACGCCAATGGCGGGCGAAAATCGTTGACCTACAAGGAAGCGGAATTGCTTCGTTACTTTTGCGACAACCCGAACAAGGTACTTAGCCGGTCAGACATTCTTAAAAAAATCTGGGGATCAGATGATTACTACCTTGGCCGTAGCCTTGATGTATTTATTTCAAGGTTGCGCAAGTACCTGGGCAGCGACGAAAACATTAAAATACTGAACCTTCACGGAATTGGCTTCCGGTTTAATGCCGCCGTATCACGAAACTGATTCTTCCGGTACATCAATATTCATTATTTTTATAAGAAAATTATAATTACATGTTTTTTGATAATTATAAATCACATCAGGATGCCCGGATTCGGGAAACACTACTTTGGGAGTACGATGTAGATCAGTTAAACTGGGAAGATATGCGGACCCTTGTTGTCCAACGAGTAGTGGAACGTGGACGAATGGATGATTTTTATGCCATTTTAAATCTTTATGGATTGGAAGGAGTTAAGGGGGCAATTAAACAAATTTCCTATTTGAATCCCAAAGATCTTTCGTTTGTGTGTTCAGTTTTTAATTTGAGAAGAAAAAACTTAAAATGTTACACAAAACAACAATCAACGATTCAGCACTGGAACTCCTGATAAGACTAATGGGTGATGAAGTTTTAAAAGACTTTGTTTTAGTTGGAGGAACAGCACTTGCTTTACAATTAGGGCATAGGATCAGTGTGGATATTGATTTGTTTTCTTCTGAGCCATTTAATGAAAATGAAATGGCTGATTTTCTTCGCACCCAATATCATTTTGAACTAGATTTTATTTCAAAAAATACTCTGAAAGGAGAAATTAATGGTGTGCAACTCGATTGCATCACGCACCAATATCCCTGGATTAACTCCCCTATTATGGAGGAAAACATACGATTAGCCAGCTTTGTAGATATTGCGGCTTTGAAACTAAATGCAATTGCAGGAAATGGAACCCGGATAAAAGATTTTATTGACATTGCTTATCTGTCATCTCAGATTCCGTTGAATAAGATGCTCGAAGGATATGAGCTGAAGTACAATGCGAATCCAATCATTCCAATTAAAGCGATCGCTTTTTTTGATGATATCAATTTTGACGAACCAATTAAGATGGCAAATGGTTTAAAATTGAATTGGAAGAAAATTGAAAAAAGACTGAAAGACATGCAGGACTATCCAGATCGGATATTTCAGGCTTTAAATTGAGGCAGATATGACAGTCACACAGATTCTTTTGCTGGTAATTACCGGATTGATGGCCGGAGTTTTTAGTGGAACATTCGGTGTTGGTGGCGCCATTATTGTAATTCCGGCTCTCATTTCCTTTTTGGGTCTTTCGCAACACCAGGCACAGGGCACTTCACTTGCCTTTATGGTTCCTCCGGTTACTCTGATGGCAGCCCTCAATTACTCGAAAAATGGCTACGTAAACTGGAAATTTGCATGTTTTTTATCGGAACTTATTTTGGCTCCATGATTTCAATCAGTTTGCCCGAAAAAATACTAAGGAAAATGTTCGGCGGGTTGCTGATGATTGTGGCGTTGAAGATTATTTTTTGGAAATAAGTTGTTTCATTAATAAACCAAAAATAGCCTATAAAAGAAAAAAGAAGCCATCTGCTTTTAGTTGACTTTTTTTTATAAAATAAGAACGATATAATTAAAATAAAATGTCCTGGTAGTTAGATGATTACTGCATTTTATGAAGCTTTGATGTTCTGATCTCAATGGATGAGAGGTGCGATATTTTTGGCTGTCTAATTTTTAATATCGGCTGGTACTGAATATGTGCCTTTTTTCGATTTCTTTTTAATCTCAAGTTTCCGTTTAGCAATAAACTCACTCAACTCTTTCTCTTGTTTCTGTGTCAGAGGTTTACTTTGGATTACAAAATCAACTCCTTCTGGTTCTCTAATTAATCCCATGATATTAAGGTTTAAAATATTTATCCACTAATTTTTTTGAAGCAATCGTATCAATGACCATCAAATGTCCTCCAAAATGATATGCGCCAAGTGTTTTAATATAATGGTCAATCAATTTTGTTTTAGACTCGAAGGATACAAATCCTTCTCCCCCTCTCTGAAATGATAATTTACATGCAAAAGCGACTAAATTCCCAGGAACACCTTCATAAAGTTTGTTCTTTCCAATGTTGAATGGTGCACTTTCTAATAAATACATGAATACATGGTCGGGTTTAATTGTCAAACTCATCAATCCTTGGACAATGTCAGGGTTATCAATAATTGTCACCTTATAAACTTCCCTGTCAAGTTGGTTGAATTCGTATTTCCAGTTAAAAAACCACCCTCTCGATTTTGTAATTGTCTTTAGATCAGCCTTGGTTACCAATGAAATCTCAGTCCGAAAACTATCTCCACTAATTCGGTTTAATATTGAATTAGTAAGTTTGTCTATCTCAAAATCAAGAATATATGAATTAGGTCTTGTCATATGCAAATATACAAAAAATTAAAAGGGATTCTCTATTGTCCTTTGCACCATCTTTCGCATTACCGCATCCATACCCCGGATTTTTTATCGGAACTTATTTTGGCTCCATGATTTCAATCAGTTTGCCTGAAAAAATCCTGCGAAAATGTTCGGCGGCTTGCTGTTGATTGTGGCGTTGAAGATTATTTTTTGGAAATAGAAAACTTAATAAATTGAACAGGCAAAAAAAAAATCAGCGGTCGAAAATAAATTCAACCGCTGATGATTTTTATTTGATAATAATTTCAATTTGTTATTGGTTAGGCTGCACCAATTGATTTGTGTTTATTTCGGTTTGTGGAATTGGCCAAACATAAGCTATTGATGTAATTGCCACTTCGCCAACACCTGGTTTTGCGGCATGTGGGAGAAGTCTGCGCATGGTATCCATGTTCCTTATCCCCTCGCCTAAAAACTCCAGATTACGCTCGAGCAAAACCCGGGTAACAAATGCTTCAACATTAGCGAAACTTGCTGCAGTTAGTGCAGTCCCGTTTGGGTTCGACCTAAGGAAAACGGCATTAAGTAAAGCTACTGCCCTTGCATTTACACCATTTTTTCTTGCTTCTGCTTCTGCGAGGTTAAGTATAACTTCAGCATAACGGATGACAGGGACGAAATCGGTGTGAGGGAATGACAGATATTTTCTTAGGAATAAACGTGGGGTGCCACCAACAGTAACCGTATTTGTTAATACTTTGCGTGCATCTGTTGCAGGAAAAGCTGTTGAACTCCATACAACACTTGCCTGATTAATCGGATACTCATTGTTCCCAACTGTTGCTGCGGAAAAATAATGGGCAACCCCATTCTGGGTCCCAGGTAATTCAGCAGCGGTCATTGGCATCGAAAGTATTGATTCTTTTGTAATGTAGGGAGTTGCAAAAATGGTAGCAAAGGTAGGTTCGAGCGAATATGTAATTCCGCTTGTTGCAACAAAAGGTGCATTAGCCGAAACAAGTTTGTTCCCTTCTTCAATAACTTTGTCCCAATTTTCCATGTGAAGGTAAACCCTTGATTTGATTGCAGCCACAGAACTTTTCTGAAACCTGGTTACAGTTAATGCTGTATTTGCACCAGATACTGCCGGCAACAACGTTTCAGCAGTGTTAAGGTCAAGCAATATCTGAGTATATGTCTGAGCAACTGTTGAACGGGCCAGGCTATTGTCGGAACCTGATTTTTCAGGTTTTAAGCGAAGAATCATCCCAAAACCAGCCTGATTTTGTTTAAATGGGCGGGCATACAATTGCGAAAGGTGAAAATAAGCCAAGCCTCTAAGAGCTAAAGCCTCCCCTTTAAATCCGTCAAATTCAGCCTGGGTCAGAAGCTTACCGTTAATAATCTTGTCCTTATTAACTTCCAATCCATCAAGGAATAAATTTACGCGGTTGATAGCTCTATACACAGCTTCCCACAGATTTTGCACTTCGTTAGTGCTGGCAGCAAGGTTGTGGTTCCAGGTAAACAGACCAGTAACTCCGTTTTGACCTAGATTTAGGTAATCATCGCTGCGGATGTCGTTATATACAAGATAACGCCCTCCTAAATATTGCCCATCTTTAAAGGATGAATACATTCCGTAAACCTGTCCAATAATGCGATCGCGGGTTTCGAAAGCTGTTAAGTCGGAAATAGCTGTTTTTGGAATCGGATCAAGTAATTCTTTATTACATGAAGTAAAAATCAGAACTACAAGCAAAACCAAGATTGAAAATTTCATATATTTTTTCATTTTTATAATGTTTTTGGGTTACTAAAATACGAGATTCATACCAAAGGAAATAGTCCTTGCCTGCGGCACAGTGTTCCTGTCAACACCAGGTGCTAAATTCGTGTCGCCCGATGAGGAAATTTCCGGGTCGGCCCCAGTATATTTGGTGAAAACATAAGCATTGTATATTTGTGTATAAACCCTTATGCTCGAAATGTTCGCCTTTTTGATGAAATCGTTTTTAACGCTATAACCCAAGCCAATACTTCTCACTTTTAAGAAATCACCTTTTTCAACATTTTGAGACGCAACCATTGATGAACCATTCGAAATGTTATCGCCCCAGATTGGTTTTGGAATATCTGTAATGTCGCCGGGGTTTTTCCAGTATGTCTCAGCAACTTCGGCCGAATTGTTCCAGTTACGTTGATCTCTAAGTCCGGCTTTTGAACCGTTATACACATAGAAATCAAGGGCGAAAGTCAATCCAAGGTTGAAATCGAAATTTCCATAACTCAGGTTGTTGTCAAATCCACCAAAAAGTTTTGGGATCGGGCTTCCAAGAACAACTCCATCGTTTGAGATGTCTAATGGGCGCGAAAAAGTTCCGTCTGCATTTGCCCATCTCTGTGCGGCCGGCTTACTGAAGTCGAAAAAAACCTTTGAAGTAGTTACCTCTTTGGTTGTTGGGTTAATATCCCTGCGTATAAATACTCGACGACCGGTAGCGGGGTCAACTCCATCAGTCTGAACGCCCCAAATATTGCCCAATGGTTGTCCTACCACAGTTCTGTTTGTTGTTTCAAGTTGAGTAACCCCTACAATGAATGGGACACCATCTGCAAGCGAAGTAACTTCGTTCTTCAGGAAGTTGAAGTTCATCGATGAAGTCCAGAGTAGTTTTTTTGTCCTGATATTTGTACTGTTTACAATAAACTCATAACCTGTGTTAGTCATTGAGCCTACGTTCATTGGCAATACATTTCCCGGAATACCTTTTGACGGGGATTGAGGAACGTTTAGCATTAAGCCATCAATATCATTTTTAAAATAATTTAGTTCGAACTGGATACGGTCTTTTAATACGGCCCATGCCAATCCAATGTCAAATTTAGTGCTTGTTTCCCATTCAAGGTCGGCGTTTCCGGCCTGATCAAAGAATAGAGTTGAATTTGCGTTATAAGTACCTGCACTGTATAAAAATAGCGAGGCAAAATTGGAAACGCCTGAAATATTCCCTACTTTACCTGTACTTGTTTTTATTCTTAAATCAGAAACATAAGCAGCAAGGGAACTGTTTTTAAAGAAGTTTTCATTTGAAATATTCCACATCATAGATGCTCCTCCAAAATTACCGTATTTATTTTTGGCAGATAATCCCGAAAAACCGTCGCGACGTGCTGATGCTTCAACAAAAAACCTCTTGTCGTAATCGGCATTGAAACGTCCGAAGAAAGAAGTGAAAAAGTTTTCGCTTAGCAAGCTGGTTGGTGGCTGCTGTGGGGTAGTGAACGCGCCCTGATAATCAGTAAAGAAAGTGTCGGACAAACCTGATCTACGTCCCGACCAACCATTAAATTTAGTGTATTGCTCTTCGCTCCCTAATAAGAACTTAAGGTTCAGTTTCGACATAAGAGTTGTATGGTAGTTCAAGGTATTTGTCCAGTTCCAACGGCTTCGTCTGTCGAAATAATTATATGCTTCACCACCATTGGTCCTTCCATCTCCATGTAGTGGATGCCAGAAAGTTTTTGATTCGATCAGGTTGTAGTCAACGCCATAAGAAGTACGGAAATACAGGCCTTTCAGAATATTAACGTTCCCGTAAACGGTAGCGATTATCCTGTCGCTTTGGGAATTGTTATAGTTTTTATCGAAAAGAAACTGAGGATGGAAAAATCCGACTGGTTGTGTGTTGTTCATTAAACCAATACGGTTTCCTGCTATATCGATGTTGTAATCACCATTTGGCAGGAAAATAGGCACATTAGGGGCAGTTACAAAAGCCAAACGGCCAGCTCCGGCAGTAGCAAAATTACCACCAGCTATCGAACCTGTTTGTGGCGCATTTGTGAAAACGTTTGTATAAGCGGCATTAGCGCCAACAGTAATGGCTTTGTTTAATTTGTGCTCGATGTTTAAACGAAAGTTTTTTCTTTCAAGCGAATTGGTCTTGATAATACCTTCGTTGTTTGAATATCCTGCCGAGAACATATAGTTAGTAGTTGGGCTTGCTCCTGAGATAGCGAGCGAATGGCTTTGCTGAAAACCTGTACGGTAAATAACATCATTCCAATCAGTGTCGATCAATTTGCCATCAGCATCGTTATTAAGGAAATAAGCAGCAGCAAGACTAATGTTTTCGCGTGCTTTATTTTTAGTTGCTACATATTGTTCTGCATTCATCAGATCATATAATCTGTATGGAGAACTATATCCCATTGAAGCATCATAAGTGACACTAACCTTGCCAAGGCTTCCTCTTTTTGTGGTAATAAGGATTACGCCATTTGCTGCCCGCGAACCATAAATAGCAGTGGCAGAAGCATCTTTTAACACCTCAATTGATTCAATGTCGGAAGGATTGATATCCCCAAGTGGGTTAACTGGGGCGGCAGTACGGCCAAGATCACCTGTAAATACAGGTACTCCGTCAACAATGTATAACGGACTTGAGCTCGCTGAAATAGAGTTATAGCCCCTGATCCTGACTACCGGAGGGTTGCCGAGTACCGCATTCGGTACAGTAACAGTTACGCCGGCAGCTTTTCCCTGAAGGGCCATATCAAAAGACTGAACTGGCAGCTTATTGATGGATTCTCCCTTTACAGTGGCAATCGAACCTGATACCTCCCGTTTGGTTTGAATGCCATAACCAACCACAACCACTTCATCAACTGCAATGTCCTGTGATTTTAACTGGACGTTGTAAACCAGTTGGGTTCCGAGAGCAAGCTCCATTGTTTCCATTCCAACAAAGCTAAATACCAATGTTCTGGCATCTGTAGGAATTCTTAACCTGAACATTCCATCCATATCGGTAATGGTTCCCAGGGAGGTTCCTTTTACCGAAATCGATACTCCCGGCATGGCTCCTCCATCATCGGCAGAGGTCACCTTGCCCGTGATTTCCCTGGTTTGCGCCATCAGCGTGGTCAAACCAATTGCAAAAAATGCAAGCAATAACATGATTTTTTTCATAGAGAGTTATTTTAAATTAAACAGCTTCACGCAACTAAGATAATTATTAAAACGATTTACTGATAGTACAAATTGAATATTTGTTTTTTAATGTAAATAAATGTTAAAATAGTTACTCAAAACATGATTTTAGTTATGTTTTTTTCTCAATAGGTGCTTACATGAATTAACCAATTTGTTAGTTCCGACTGTTAATACCTTCTAATATAAATCAATAATGTGGTGATATGAAATTACTGATCTGATGACGGGAATTGACAATAAAAAAGGCCGTCCCAAATTAAATTGAGACGGCCTTGGTTTGATAGAATTGTTGTATTATTTTATCGGAGTATAAACTTCTTCAATAATACGATTGCCACTTCCTCCAACATAATAGTAAAATAAATAAAATTTACCAGTTGATGGCTCGTAGCGAGACTGTTTTCCCGCAGTTGCAATAATTTCGACAGGGACACCATTTTTAAAGGTAACAAAATTGGTCACAGGGTCAATTACAATGTCAACAAAATATCCGGCACCACCCAGGTCTCCAACAGGAATATTACATGAGTAGGCAGTAAGAGGTTTCAGGAATTTCTTCTCGTTGATCGGGCGTGGGCCGGCAGTTGGGTGTGTAAATACTCCAACACATTGATATTCGCCTGCATAAGCATTTGCAACGCCAATGTTGGTCGTGGCCGAATTGGTAACTTTACGCTGATCGGCTGTCATGATTGAAATGTATGAAATAGTCCACGACTCGCCAATGTTCAGGTTCCCTTCGTTTGCCGGCAAAGTCTGGCCTGCAATTGTCAGGTCTTTTATCAATGCCGCATAATTCAGGGTAACTTTTCCGGTAAAATCTTTTGCAGTGTTCGATCCATTGACTTCAAGGGTGGAAAGAAGCGCCACATTCGATTTTACCCCGTTTTTATCAGTAAAGTATTTGTAAAACTCTACCTTTTGGATAGCTGGCCCGACAGGGACCAGGACAGAAACATCAAAGCTGGGAGTTGCGCCCAGTTTATATGGGACATTTTTGGTAACTGGCGTAACCAGTCCACCAACGCCAACATTGCTGGTAACGAGATCATCATTTTCAATACATGACGATATCATGAACATTGACCCGACAAGTGTGGCAGCTAAATATTTGAAGTATTTTCTCATAATTATCAAATTTTTCATTATAATTTCCTAACTATTTGTTCCACCAAACTTTGGTGTTTAAGTCATCTTTCCCTTGCCTTGCTACTGCAGCCTCTACATTAGTCTTATTGCGCGAATACTCATCAGATGGGTAGTATGCCCTTACAGGGATTTTTCCCTGGTTTTCATTATCCCTTGCAGGTACCAAAACCGGGAACCCAATCCTTCTCCACTCGAACCATGCTTGTAGTCCCTGGTCGAAAAGGGCGACCCATTTCTGGGTCCCGATCATTTCCATTGCTTTAGCTGTGCTGTATGGATAATCCCCATATTCTTTGAAGTCGGCAAAAGCATAAGCTAAAATGTCTTTGCCATCCCAGTCCCATCTTGTGAACAATGCTTTCCAGTCGGTTGTGAGAACATTGACAAAATAGTCTTTGTTCTGGTAATAAGATGCCTTAATACCTTCCCAGTAGTGTTCTTCAGCTTTTGCCTCACCACCGGTAATGTATTTTTTATGGGCGGCTTCAGCAAGGATGAACTGAAGTTCGGCATAACTCATCAGCATTCCTGGAGCAGTTGCCTGCGTATAGAAATTACCAATTTTTGAAGTATTTGTTAATCCATTACCATCGTAATTAGCGGCATCTGAAGATCTCAAACCGTTTGGAAGGCCAGCAAAATCGTTCTTGCCCGCTGCTTTATTTGCATAAATAGAAATCCTCCAGTCAGTACTTGTCGCATTTTTGTACATAATATCGACAATCGTTTTGCTCACCCTGTGATCGTCACGGCTTTTGCGGTTTTCGTTTATCGGATGGTTGTTTGGGGCAGATCCAAGATAGTTTAATGCGGCATTGTCGGCATTAGAAGCAAAAATTGGACTTGTTGTTGCAGCATTAGTTACGATTGCCTGAATATCGGCAGCAACATTTTTCTTAGCTGACATGCGTAGCAATAATCTAAGGCGCAGTGAATTAGCGAATTTTTTCCATTTCACTACATCGCCATTAAAAAGGATATCTCCCACAAGGGCTTCGTTGCTTGTAGATAATAGGTCATTTGCTTCTTTTAACTTAGCTACAAGGTCGGTATAAATTGATTCCTGAGTGTCGTATGCAGGAGAAATGACTGCATCGGCGGCCGAACCTTTCCATGCTTGCGTATAAGGTATATCGCCATAAATATCAGTCAAAACCGAAACGATATAAGCACGGAGAACCATGCCTGCGCCTTTGTAGTTTTTAAGGCCTTTAGCTTCAGCAACATCTATAATTGTAGTAATATCCTGCCCCGATGCGGCATAGAAACTTGTCCATGTATTATTGATTACTCCAACCCTGGGAATATAACGGTCTTCGTCGGTATATTGAACTTTAGCCATGTGCTGGACCCAGCCGGATCCCATCTCATGGCCGAGAAAAATCTCGTGGACACGGTCGGTCATCGACTCGATAGAATTTGTAAGCAGCATGTCCGGCGCTGCCTGTGCTATCGTTGGTCGGTTTACGTTAGAGTTAGTTTCCTCAAATTGATCTGTACAGGCAGAGAAAGCAACTACCAACGCAATTATAAATAGGTATTTTATTGTATTCTTCATAATTCATTGATTGATTAAAGTTTGAAACTAACACTAAAGCCTATGCTGCGTGCTGATGGGATCTGTCCGAATTCCAGGCCCTGAACGTTTGTATTGCTGAAAGCACTTTCAGGATCAATATGTGGTACTTTGGCCCAAAGGATTGCCAGGTTCCTGCCAACAAGCGAAATATTAACGTCTTTGAACGCGGTATTCCCTATTTTATTGAAAGTATATCCTAATTTCAATTCCCTAAGCTTAATGTAACTCGCGTCAAATATGCTCGAAAATGCTTTGGTGTTGTCATAAGCAGATTTGTTGAAGTTTTCAGCATCGGCCACCACATCATTTTTGACATATCCCGTAACTTTGCCTGTCGCGTCTTTAACTTCTTTTACCCCTTCGCCAACAATACCGCCTTCACGTCCGATAAGTGTTTCAGAAAGGACACCTGCATAACGTCCCCAGGTTGTGGTCATCGAGTACAACTCTCCGCCCATCCTGGTGTCGACAAGGAAACTTAAGTTCACGCCTTTGTAGCTAAACTCATTGTTTATACCGCCAATCCAGTCTGGTGTAAAGTTGCCCAAAACTTTCAGGCTGCCTTGTGCCGGAAGCCCGTCCCTGAAAATAACCTGTCCATCAGGAGCCCTGTCAAAGTCATAACCGAAAAGTGAACCATATTTTTCACCAGGAATTGCCATTACTTTTAAACTCCAGTACGATCCAAGCTCATATTGCTCAATACCTTCTGCAAGCTCAACTACTTCATTCTGATTTTTTGACCAGTTCAAAGTTACATCCCAGTTTAATCCGGTTTTTGATTTCAGGATGGAACCACTTAAAAGTACTTCGACACCTTTGTTGTCAATCTGTCCGGCATTGGTCACTTTTGAAGTATAACCTGATGATGCTGATATTGGAACTGAGATAATCTGGTTGGTAGCGCTTGAATTATAGTAAGTTACATCTAACCTTACACGGTCCCTTAAAAACCTGAAATCACCACCTACTTCAAATGAAGTTACAAATTGAGGCTTTAATCCGGCGTTTGGCAATTCATTTGGAACTAACTGGTTCAACAGTTTTGTGCCGGCATTCCATCCATCGCCAAAAGCTACAGTTGGCAACAATTTGAAAGGATCTGTATCAGAGCCTACTTTTGCCCAACTTGCCCTCAATTTACCGAAAGATACAATAGCAGGATCAACTTCGAACATTTCGGTCAATACCCCACTAAACTGCACCGAAGGGTAGAAGAATGAGTTATTACCTGCCGGTAATGTACTTGACCAGTCGTTACGACCTGAAAAATCGAAATAAAGCATTGATTTGTATCCAACCTGACCTGAAAAATAAAGGCTGTTGATTGTTTTTTTCCAACGGTAATTATCTGCTACCTGGGGAACGAGGGAGTTTTTAACATTGTAAACACCAGCAACTGCCAGTTCAGGAGCTTCAACAAAGTCCCATGTGCGGGAATAATTCATTGAATTTCCTCCAACGCTTAAGCCTAAATCAAAATCATTGAATTTTTTATTGGCACTGATAAGGAAATCACTGTTGGTTTCTTTATAAAGATCAACTTCTTCCATATAGTAGCCATTAGGAAAATCCTGCATTTTTTTGGCGCGGCGCGTCGTATTCTGATTTGAATAATAATCAACTCCTGAACGTACAAAAGCGCTAAGCCAATCTGTAAATTCATATTTTGCAGTAACATTTCCGAAAAAACGGTCACGGGTATTAGTGTTCAAATTTTCGTATAATGTAGAATATGGGTTATTGTGGTAATTGGTATTCCAATTATACCATGAACCATCCTCGTTACGGTAATTCTTTAATGCCTGTAAATCGACCTGGCGTCCGAACCACTTAAACTGTTGCATTACGTTATCGGGGTCGTAACCATAACCTGGCATGTTTGGGCTGTCAGTGCTCACGTACGAACCTGAAGAAGAAAAATTAAATTTATCAGTTAACTGTGAGCTCCCATTAAAAGTAAAGGTATTCTTTTTTAATTGGGTATTCTCCAACATTCCTGACTGATCAAGGTTAGTGAGCGAAACCCTGAAATTCGTTTTGTCAGTTGATCCGGTCAGTGCTACTGAAGTGGTAGCTGTCAAACCATTTACAAAGAAATCTTTTACGTTGTCAGGATGTGAAATCCATGGTGTAGCTTCGCGCTTTCCGTTTGTTACAGGGGAATTAAACTGTGGGATCATAAGGCCAACATCTAATTTCGGCCCCCAGCTTTCGTCAACACCATCGTTGATACCATGTCCGGCACCGTCATAATATTCGAACTTTCCAGCCGAACCTTGACCATACTCATTTTGGTAATCAGGTAAACGGAGAGGGTTTTCGAAAGTATTGGAATTGCTTAATTCAATTCCAATACCTGTACTTCCTTTACCGGTTTTGGTGGTAATTACTATTACCCCGTTTGAAGCACGTGAACCGTAAAGTGCTGCGGCATTTGGGCCTTTCAAAACCGAAATTGATTCGATATTGTCAGGGTTAATGTCCTGAACACCACTACCACGGTTAACACCATCGGTTCCGGTATTGCCAAAGTTTGAATTGGCGAGTGGGATACCATCAACAACAAAAAGCGGCTGGTTGTTGCCGTCAAGTGAGTTAACACCACGAAGGATAATACGGGCCGAAGCTCCGACCGCTCCCGAACTGTTGGTGATCTGAGCACCTGAAACACGTCCCTGAAGTGAGTTGATTACGTTGGTTTCTTTTGCCTTGGTAATGTCTTCACCTTTAACATCCTGAACAGCATAGCCAAGGGCTTTCTTTTCCCTTGATATCCCCAACGCAGTTACAATTACTTCATCAACTGCGATGTTGTCAGGAGCCATACTGACATTAATAGTTGTTTGTGTGACAATAGAAACTTCCTGAGAAGCCATACCAACAAAAGTAAATACCAAAGTTTTGGCATCTTGAGGAACTTTTAACCGGAACATACCATCCATGTCGGTAATAGTTCCCAATGTCGTTCCTCTCACTGAAACAGAAACCCCAGGGATAGAACCTCCATCATCGGCGGCGGAGGTTACTTTGCCTGAGATCTCCTTGGTTTGGGCCACAAGGGCCTGCAAACCAATTGCAAAGAATGCAAGCAATAACGCGATTTTTTTCATGTAAATAAATTTAAATTAAACAGCATTTATTTATAAATAAACTCAGGCAGGTTAAATACAATTAAAATTACTCCTCGTAAGTTCTTCAACTTGCAAAATTTGATTCCCCCAAATCAAATTTTCAGGTAATTTTAATGTAATTTAAAGAGACCCCTTTTCCACATAGGCATTAATCCAAATATGTATCAATACCTAATTCCAACACAAATTTAAAAAAATGTGAGCAGCATGAATAGTCTTCAGAAAAAATAAAAACACATTTTAACATTATTAACAGAACTTAAATAAATTGTAAGATCTTATAAATAAGCATATTTAGATATAAGTTATTGGAGCATAAACAATTGAAGTGTAATTTTTATAGAAACAACGGATTTTATTTAGAATGAATATAAATTAAAAAATTGTAGTTAAATCTGCTATTTTATTTACAAACCATGTTTTTATGTGGTGTTTTAGCTCCAAATGCGATGAATAAGGCATCATTTTAATTGAATTTATTGAATCGGGCACCTTGTTTTGACCATTATTTAAAAACATCACTTGGTCCATTCCAAAGGCCAGGGCGCCTTCAATATCTGTTTCCCACGAATCACCAATCATCACACTTTTCTTTTTGGGGGCATTGGTCGATTTTACAGCGTGTTCAAAAATTTCCCGGTGTGGTTTAGTATTCTGGATTTCTTCTGAAATAAATACTTTGCCGAAGAAATTTGTCAATCCGCAATTCCTGAGTTTCGCGTTTTGTACCTCTTTGAGCCCATTGGTAATAATATGCATCTGATATCCTTTCGCTTTCAGATATCTGAGAGTTTCAATAGTGCCGGGAAATAACCGGGTTTGCAGGGCCATGTATTCGAGGTAAAGCCGGTTAATTCCGTCCCAATCCTGATTGGTAATGTGAAAAGCTTCGAGCGACCTCGAAAAACGCTCAACAATTAAAGCATGTTTGGTGATTTTTTTAGTTCGGTAGTCACTCCAAAGCGATTCATTGATTTGTTCATATATTATAAAGTATGCATCGAACGATTCAAGTTGGCCAAGCAGGCCAAGTTTTTCGAGTGTCTGTTCCAGTGCCTCGCGCGAATTGACGGAAAAGTCCCAGAGGGTATTGTCCAGATCAAAAAAAAGGTGAGTGTAGAGCCTCCCCCAACAGATGACTTCAGCCAATCGGTATCTTCGTCTGCGAATAACTGCCAAACATTTGAATTAAAAGAGGCTACATCGGCATCCGTCATGCCGTAGTTCATCGAGCCAGCAAATGGTATTACACGGGTATACGGCGAACTCCCCGTTCCACCATCAGCTCCGAGTCCCGTTAATTGACCCGCAGAATAAACTGTTTTCGTTGTCGTGCCACGCGGTGTTGTTGCGATTGGCAGGCCATCTTT
>JANONW010000377.1:0-2321 GCA_031421065.1 Prolixibacteraceae bacterium | reverse complement strand
ACAATATTTGTGAAAAAGGAGAAGATTACAGAAAAGGCGATATTCTTCTTACCAAAGGCGTAAAGATATCTCCCGCTCACATAGGAATCCTTGCAGGTGCAGGAGCTTCAGAAGTATTAGTTTCGAAAACACCCAAAATAGATATTTTCGCAACCGGCACAGAATTGGTTGAACCAGCCTCTAAGCCTTCGTTAGGGCAAATCCGAAATAGCAATTCATATCAAATAATTGCCCAATTGCAGGTTTTAGGAATACCCACAAATTATGGGGGAATCATTTCCGATGATATCAATCTGATTTCGGATAACTTTATTAAAAGTATTGAAATCAACGATATAATCATAATAACAGGTGGTGCATCCAATGGCGATTTCGATTTTGTGCCTGTCATGCTCAGAAACCATGGTTTTGAAATTCTTGTTGATAAAACAGGCATTCAGCCTGGAAATCCGATGATATTCAGCAGAAAAAACAATAAATTTTGTTTTGGACTATCAGGCAATCCGGTATCCTCGTTTGTTCAGTTCGAACTATTTGTGAAACCATTTATTATGAAGTTGATGGGAAGCAATTTGCGCCCTACCAGGATTAAAGGCATTCTTAGCCACGATTTTCACAGAAAAAAAGCTCACCGTTTTGGGATTATTCCTGTAAAGCTTTGTGATGATAATAAAATTGAAGAGATTGATTTTCACGGTTCGGCACATATCAACGCGTTTGCTTTTGCAAATGCCTTAATGGAAGTGCCAGAAAGCGTAACACACATAAAAGAAGGGGATGGGGCTTATGTACGACCAATTTAACCGAAAAATTAATTACCTGCGCATTTCGCTTACCGACAGGTGCAACCTGCGTTGTACTTACTGTGTGCCAGTAGAAGGAGTTACACTCATGCCAAAAGAAGATATTTTAAGCCAGAAAGAAATTGTGGAAGTTGTTAAAACAGGCTCAAACCTCGGTATTACAAAAATAAGGTTAACAGGCGGTGAGCCACTCATGCGTGATGATATTGTTGAATTGGTATGCCAAATAAAATCCATAAATGGCATTCAGGAATTGGTAATGACTACCAATGGAACACGATTGACTAAGTATGCAAAACCATTGAAAGAAGCAGGGCTCGACAGGGTAAATATTAGCCTTGACACGCTTAATCCTGTTAAATACAATAAAATTACCAGAGGTAACCTTCAGGACGTTCTGAATGGAATTGACGCAGCTTTGGAGGCTGGGCTTACTCCTGTAAAAATCAATTTTGTACGGATAAAAGGAGAAAATGAGGAAGATGAGCAGAAAGTGAAAGATTTCTGTGTCTCAAAAGGGTTAAAAATAAGGTTTATTAGGCAAATGAACCTCGAAACCGGAGAATTTTACCCGGTTGAAGGAGGAGAAGGCGGCGTGTGCAAAATGTGCAACAGGTTGCGGTTAACAGCCAATGGTACCATAAAACCTTGCCTGCACAGCAATTTTGGCTTTAATATCCGTGAATTCGGTATTGAAAAGGCATTTTTAAAAGCGTTGAATAGTAAACCCGAAAAAGGGGTAGGTAGTAACACTCATCAATTTTATAATATTGGAGGGTGATTTGAAAATGAACCAATTTGAAAATTTGAAAATGGAAAAGAAACTATCTCATATAGATGAAAAGGGTAAAGCCAATATGGTTGATGTTGCCCATAAACCAGACCAGGTGCGTGTTGCCGTTGCTACAGGTTTTATAAGGCTTCAGCCCGAAACAATTCGGTTGATAAAAGAAAATGGCATGAAAAAGGGCGATGTGCTAACCGTTGCTGAAATTGCAGGGATACAGGCCGCTAAAAGCGCACCGGCCCTTATTCCGCTTTGTCATACCCTTATGATTACAAAAATTGAATTAAAAACAACTATTGAAAACAATGGGGTAAGGGTAGAAAGTATGGTAAAATGTTTGGGCAAAACGGGCGTAGAAATGGAAGCATTAACGGCTGTTTCGGTTGCCCTGCTCACTATATATGATATGTGCAAAGCTGTAGATAAAAACATGTTAATGGAAGATATCAGGCTTGTAGAGAAAAATAAAACTGATATTTGAAAAAAAATACTATGGCATAGCTGCCATACCTGCACAAGTGTTATTAAATAAGGAAGGCATAGAGTTGCGTTAAAAGAGTTTCCCCTTCTTGCGCGAACCATGCTGCAAACTTCTCAACCGGCATTTCGTCAATGCCTGCTACTCCTTTGTTCTGCTTTACCTGCTTGTGCGCTCGCTTAAGGTTATCGTGCGAGCAGACCACCTGCATTAAATGCTCGGTTAAGGCTCGTTTCTGTTCTCCTGCTCCCTC
>JANONW010000376.1:0-3866 GCA_031421065.1 Prolixibacteraceae bacterium | reverse complement strand
ATCTCACTGTTCATGGGCGGCGAATCCACGCCCAGCCGGGCTGTGGTGCAAAGCGCGGGCAAGTGTTACCGGTTGCCTGCGCAGACGATCAAGAACGAATTCAGCCATGTCGGGCCGGTCATGCATGTGCTGTTGCGCTACACGCAGGCCCTGATCACGCAAATGGCTCAAACGGCCGTTTGCAACCGTCACCACTCGCTGGACCAGCAACTGTGCCGCTGGCTGTTGCTCAGCCTGGACCGCCTGCCCGGCGACGAACTGCTGATGACGCAAGAACTGATTGCCAACATGCTGGGCGTGCGCCGCGAAGGCGTGACCGAAGCGGCGCTGAAGCTGCAGCAGGCCGGCCTGATCCGCTACGCGCGCGGGCACATCCATGTGCTCGACCGGCCTGGGCTGGAGCACCGCACTTGCGAGTGTTACGCCGTCGTCAAGCGCGAATACGACCGGCTGCTGCCCGACAGCCTGGCGCTTGCGAGCGCCGCCTGAGGTGGAAAACCGCTGATCTATAGCGTTATGTTCGTTACAGGACAGTCGCAGCAGATCACAAGAACCACACTCAAGCTCCCGTGCAAGCCGACAGCGGCCAGCGCATCCACCCCCCGCGCAGGAAGTTGAATTGCCCCAGGCCGAAAACCATCTAATCGACATGGTGTCCCGCACCGACCGGCTGCGTCTGAAGTCGCTTTGCGAACCGGTTGACTTGGTGCTGGGCGAGGTCTTGTGCGACGTGGGCGACACCATCCGCCACGTTTACTTTCCAGTCCACGGCTTTATCTCGCTGTTGACCCAGGTCGATCACCACGCCAGCCTGGAAGTGGGCATGGTGGGCCGCGAAGGCATGTTTGGTGCCGAATTGGCGCTTGGAATGTTGCAGTCGCCACTGCGCGCGCTGGTGCAGGGGCCGGGCGCGGCCTGGCGCGTCAGCAGCGTGGCCTTCCGGCGCGAACTGGTGCGCAGCCGCTCGCTGCGCGAAGGTGTGCAGCGCTACCTGCGGGTGGTGCTGGTGCAGATGGCATCGTCTGCGGCCTGCCTGCGCTTTCACCTGATCCAGCCACGCCTGGCGCGCTGGCTGCTGATGTCCGCTGACCGCGCACACGGCGCGCAGTTTCACGTCACCCATGAATTCCTGGCCGCCATGTTGGGTGTGCGCCGGGTCGGCATCACCGTGGCGGCCAGTGCCCTGCAGCGTGCCGGGCTCATCAGCTACCGGCGCGGCGAGGTCACGGTGCTCGACCGCGACGGCCTGAAGGCCGCTTCCTGCTCGTGTTACGCCAGCGAAAGGCTGGCCTACACCACCGCGATGGGCTGAAGGGCTGCCGGCCCGCGCGGGCCGCGATATTCGCGCGGGCAGCGTTCGCTGTCGAACAGACTTTGGCTGCGCGCGCGCTTAAAAAAGCGTCCTGAAGACACCGGTTGGCGCTGCCAGCGAAGGCCCTTCAGCCAATCTGGTCCCGGCATCATGTCCACCGTCCCCCCGCTTTTGCCCGTCGCCGCCAGCCCGGACTGCGGCTGCGCCCAGGACGCGTCTGCGCCAGCGGCAGGCGCATCGGGGCACCCGCAGGACTGGGACCTGCTGTTCGATGCCGTCACTGCCCGGCTGCGCGACGTGGCTGGGCTGGTGTCCACGCCGCCGGGCCTGGCGACCCTGCCGCTGTGGGCGCGCACCCAGCTGCTGGAATGTGCCCAGGCGCTGGAGCAGTTGCACGACTCCATGTCGCAGCAACAGGCACAACAGGCACAACAGGCTGCACTGTATGGACAGTTGCTCAGAGCACACGGCGGCCTGGAAGCGCCGCGCGCAGTCCGGGCCGATTCGCAGGACGGCGAAAGGCGGCAATACCACCGCGCGCAGCATGACGCGCTGACCACCTTGCCCAACCGCAGCCACTTTCGCAACCTGCTGCGGCAGGCGCTGCTGAAGACCGAACGCCAGCGCCCGAGCCTGGCCCTGCTGTACCTCGACCTGGACAGCTTCAAGCCCATCAACGACCAGCACGGTCATGAGGTGGGCGACCGCATGCTGCGAATCGTGGCGACGCGCCTGACACGCGCCATCCGCGCTGGCGACTGTGTCGGCCGCATGGGCAGTGATGAATTTGTTTGCCTGCTGGGCGGTGTCGAAGACCGCCAGCAGCTCAGCCACCTGGCCTGCAAGCTCTTCGATGCCGTGTCCGAACCGCTGCAGATCGGCAGACTGCAGCTGACCGTGCGGCCCAGCATCGGCATCGCCGTCTGCCCCACCGACGGCGGCACCGCCGACATCCTGCTCAAGCGCGCCGACTCGGCGATGGCCCGCGCCAAGCGTGCGCAGTCGGGCTATGCCTTCTTCGACCACCACGCCGACACCTCAACGTCAGTCTCAGGCCACGCCTGAGGGGGTCTGCGTCTCGTCGCGCACCACGCGCCCGTCCACGAGTTCAATCACCCGGTCGCAGCGCAAGGCCAGGCGCGGGTCGTGCGTGACGACGAGAAAGCTCGTGTGCAGCTCGGCGTGCATGCGCCGCATCAAGCTGAAGACTTCGTCCGACGATGCGGTGTCGAGGTTGCCGGTGGGCTCGTCGGCCAGCACCAGCGGCGGCTGCAAGACCAGCGCGCGTGCAATCGCCACCCGCTGCTGCATGCCGCCCGACAGTTCACCCGGCCGCTTGGCGACCGCCTGCGCCAGGCCCATGGCGGCGAGCACGGCTTCGGCCCGGGCGTGCTGTTCGGCGCTGACCCGGCCTTCGCGCATCAGCGCTGGCAGGGTCACGTTTTCCAGCGCCGTGAAGGCCGGCAGCAGGTGGTGGAACTGGAACACGAAGCCGAGCGCGGTGCTGCGCCGCCGCGTCAGCGCGGCGTCGCCCAGGCCCACCGTTTCCTGGCCTTCGATGCGGTAGCTGCCGGCGCTGGGCGGCTCGAGCAGTCCGATGACGTTGAGCAACGTGCTCTTGCCTGAACCCGAAGGCCCGATGAGCGCCACGAATTCGCCACGCGCCACGGTCAGCGACACGCCGTGCAGCACCTCGGCCTCGTTCGGCCGGCCGATGTTGTAGCGCTTGCGGATGCCGCTGAGCGCGATCAGCGGCGCGCTGCTGCTGTTGGCAGTTGCATCCGTGATGATGTCTGCGGCCACGCTCAGGTCCGTCACATCCGGATCGCCAGCGCCGGGTCCAGCCGCGCTGCGCGGCGCGCGGGTGCCACCGCCGCCAGCACGCCGCACAGCGTGGCGATGGCCGCAATCTGCAGCGCCAGCATCGGCGCCAGCGTGATGGCGAACAGCGGCAGCCCGTCCGCGCCGCGAACGAAGCTTGTGAAAGCCCAGATCAGCAATTGCGCCAGCACGACGCCCAGCACCGAACCGAGCGCGCCGACGATGGCGCCCTGCAGCAGGAAGATGCGCAGCACCTGGCCCTGCGTCGCACCCATGGCGCGCAGGATGCCGATCTCGCGCCGCTTCTGCACCACCGACACCACCAGCACGCTGGCTATGCCCAGCACCACCACCACCATCACCACGCCGCGGATGAGCGCGGTGCTGACGCTCTGCGCCCTCAGCGCCGAGACGAGGCCGGCATTGGTGGCCTGCCAGCTCTCCACCTTGTAGGGCCAGCGGCGTGCGAGCGTTGCGGCCAGCTCGGACGCGGCCCAGACATCGCGCAGCGCCAGGTCGATGTTCGTCACGCCGCCCGGCAGGCCGACCAGGCTTTGCGCCGTGCGCAGCGGCACGATGACGGTGCGGCGGTTGAGTTCGCGCACCCCCAGGTCAACGAGTGCGGTGACACGCACTGAATCGCTGAGCGCACTGCCGGCGCCGGTAGCGAAGACGGTGTCTTCGAGCGGGCTGATGCTCAGGTGCGCCTGCGCGCCCAGCGTCTTGTTCAGCG
>JANONW010000375.1:0-1567 GCA_031421065.1 Prolixibacteraceae bacterium | reverse complement strand
ATCGCGGCGTACTCCTGGGGAGAAGCGGCTACGCCGGCAACGTCTACACCCAAGACGTCGCCGTGCTCGACTTGAAGTCCGGGAAAGCGAAGATGCTTCTCAGCGACGCGGGGTCACCCCGGTACTCCACGACGGGGCATCTGCTCTTCTCGCGTCAATCGACCCTCTTCGCGGTTCCATTCGACCTCGGGAATCTCGAGGTGAAGGGCTCCCCGGTGGCGGTCCTGGAAGGACTACAGATCGCCGCAGCATGGTCGCACGGTTCCTTCGATGTCACAAAGAACGGCACGCTCCTCTATCCCCCCGGGGGATTCACGGGCAAAGACCGCCGGCTCGTCATGCTGGACGCCGAAGGGCGGAGCACGGACTGGTCGAGCGAGCGGCTGCCGTTCGAGATAGGCGCCATCGCCTCTCCCGACGGCCTGAAGGCCGGGTCCGTCGTCGCGACGGCATCGGGCATCTATGAAATCTGGCTCTCCGAGCGAGACGGGAGCGCCGCGCGCCGTTTTATCTCGCGGGAGGGGGCCGACTGCTTCTCGTTCGTGTGGTCTCCAGACGGGGCCACGATCGCCTACGGCCAGACCGCGAGATCGGAGGAGGACGGCATTTACGCGATGAGCGCGGACGGCACCGGCACCCCTCGGCTTCTCGCCAAGTTTCCCGCCGATGTGAGTTTCGTCCCGACCTGCTGGACCCCCGACGGGACGCGGTTGCTTATCACTAATGTGAGAGGCGCCCGACTCAAGGTCCTCTCGGTCGCGACCACCGGGCCCCCGACCTCGGCTGCCGCCGCCGAATCGCTCTTCGCGGGAGAACCGGGAAATCACGCCAACGCTGTTCTCTCTCCCGACAGCCGCCTCATCGCCTATCAATCGGACGAAAGCGGGCAATTCGAGAACTACGTCCGCGCCTGGAACGGGACCGCGGCAGTAGGGGAGGGCATTCCCGTCGGCAAGTCGGGCTCCTTCTGGATCATGTGGAGCCGTGACGGACGGAAGCTCTTGTTCATGAACGAGGCGCGGAAGTTCGTGCAGGTGGAAATCTTGACGCAGCCACGGTTGGCGGCATCCGCGCCTCGCGTACTCTGGAGCGAGCGCGACGCAAAGACCATCGGCGACTACATGTCCGCGCTCCCCGACGGCCGGGTGCTGGCGGTCCGGAAGGGAGAGACCGAGGACGACGTGAACCGCTTCGATCTGGTCCTCGGATTCCCCAAACTCCTGCAGCAGCGTCTCCGCCAGGCCGGCGGGAAGTAGGCGAAGCAGGGCCCGCGGCCCCACTTGCCGCGCCCGGCCCGCCGGGGCTACACTCCCACCCCTATGGTACTTGCCGACTTGATTCGCCCCGGCTTCGCCGGGCCGCCCGCTGTATCGTCCCCGGGCATCGGCGCCGCCAAGACGTCCCGCGTCGGCGTCTTCGCCTACGATCTCACGCTGATCCTCGCCGGAAGCGCGCTCATCGCCCTCTCGGCGCAGGTCGCCATTCCGTTGCCGTTCTCACCAGTCCCGGTCACAGGACAGACCTTCGCGGTCCTCCTCGTCGCGTCGCTCCTGGGGCGTGTTCGTGG
>JANONW010000374.1:0-55920 GCA_031421065.1 Prolixibacteraceae bacterium | reverse complement strand
AAAAGTCAGGGATGAAGCCGAAGCTTGGGAGAAGGCTCGCAATGGGTTCGACAAGAAAATTAACTGGCAGTTTACCTCGGAGAAGGCTCGTATAAAACTTAAGAGACTTTATCCGTCATATGATCGTTGACATGACACTAGGATATAATCTTCTACGACTGTTGGGGTCGTTTATGCTATGTGGGGATTTATTGGGATCAGCAGAAATGATTGGCGCATCCAACCATGCCTGGTTTCTTCCATCTTTAAACCATTCAACATACTGGTCGCGGTTCATCATATCAACCGTTTTTTCCCGTTGCTGAACACCAGCAAACATATTAAAATTAATAGATGGAGCGCCTGATTTTCCTTTTTTTGTATTGATGATGACAACTCCGTTCGCTCCCCTTGAACCATATATAGCAGTTGAAGAGGCATCTTTCAACACCTGTATACTTTCTATGTCCGAAGGATTTAACAATCTAAAGGCACCACCTTCCATTGGATAACCATCAACAACATATAGAGGTTCATTTGATTGTGTGATTGAACCCGTACCTCTAACCCTGATGGATAATCCTTCGCCTCCTGGCGCGCCATTGATCTGCTGGATTTGTACCCCTGCAACTTGCCCAATCAGCGCTTCACCAAAAGATGTAACGGCTCTTTCTTTCAGATTAGCAGCTGTTACAGAAGCAACGGCACCAGTTAAATCACTTTTTTTCGCGGTTCCATATCCAATTGCTACCACTTCTTCAATTCCAATGGACTCTTCTACCATATCCACATTAATTGTAGTCTTGTTTCCAACAGAAATCTCCTGCCCTTTCATCCCGACAAACGAAAACTGCAAGATTGTATTCTCCGTAATATTCGAGAGGGAATAATTTCCATTGGCATCAGTGATCGTTCCGGTGGTTGTTCCTTTTACAACTACGGAAACACCAGGAAGTGAAGATCCTGACGAGTCGGTAACCTTTCCTGAAACCGTTTTTTGCTGTTGCTGATTGTCTAAAAATGATGGTGCAATTACAATTTTACGATCGGTTACCTGAAATTCAACCTCCTGATCTATAAAAAGTTTGGTCAATACATCAATAACCTTTTGATTTTCGGCAGTAATAGAAACTGCTTTGTCAACATCAACAAACTGATTGTTGTAGATGAAAAAGTATTCAGTATTACTTTCAATCTTTTGAAGTACTTCTTTGATTTGCACATTCTTCAAATTCAAGCTTATCCGCGTGTCCTGCGAATACGTGCCGACAGCCAGCAGGCTAAAGGTCGAAATCAAAAAAATGACTGCCGTTAGTTTCATAGCGAATAATGCTTTTTTAAAGATAAACCGGAACTGGTCTATCTCGGGTTCACAATTTTTTTTCATAAATTTAAACTTTTTAATGTTAATTAAATTGAACTTTTACCTTTAAGTATTATTTTTCTTTTCGACATTGAATTGTCAGCTTGTTTTTTCGATGATTCAATATTGTAGGTCATTGGTGATGTCAAACTTAAAATATTCAGGATTTGCTCCAGTGACTCATCGATAAACGTACCTGTAAACCTGTAATTTTCAAGCCTTTTATCGTCAATCACTATATCAACATTGTACCATTTTCCAAGCTTATTGACTACTGTTTGAATTGGATCTCCAAAGAATACGATGCGCCCATTGATCCATGCTGTATATTTATATAAATCAGCCACATCCGATTTCGATAAGATGTTATCCGATTTGTTTAAAGTAGCCACCTGATTGGGCGTAAGTCGCATCAAATCCTTGTTTCCTTTTCCTGATTGTCCCTGAAGCAATACACTTCCCTCGACAAGCGCAATATTTACACTTGGATTATCACTGTAGGCTTCAACATTAAACTTGGTTCCCAACACTTTAATGTCCAATTTTTTAACCTGAACAACAAATGGTTGGCCCGGATTTTTGGTGACGGAAAAATAGCCCTCCCCATCGAGTATGACTTTTCGCTGTTCCTGATTATCGAATGTTTGAGGAAACCTGAGTTTACTGCCTGAATTTAGGAATACGGTTGTACCATCGGCCAGTTCAACTTTTGCCTGTGTTCCGAATGCGGCTTTAATTTCATGATAGACTGGTTGTGATGAATTATTGGTAAAAATACGATCGTTATTTCCCTTGTTCAGATAACTGTAAATTCCGGAGAAAACCAAAGATAAAACCAACACCGCAGCAACCTGTACAGCTATATTTAGCCACCTTTTCGGCGATGGATTCAATCCTGTATTATTTCGGATTATTTTAAATGCATTGTGGTGATTAATTGAAGAAGGCAGGGCCAGTGAACCTGATTTGATCCAGAGTTCAACAAAGTCATTGTGTTCAGAAAGGTTTTCTTTGCTGGCCAATTTCCATTCACCGAGTTCTTTTAGCTCCTGATCATCAAGCTGACTGGTCAATGATTTTGCAATAATAGAATGTATGCGGTTTGTTTCGGGGCCCATTATAATTTGTTTTTCATTCACATGACGTATGCCGGGGCAAGTAACCCTATATGTAAATGAAAATATTTTTGATTTTTCTTATCCGGAGGTGAGAATCCGTTAATCGAAAATTAAGGCTCTATTACGTTTTGTATGGGTAACTTTTTCACACATACTCACCCCCTCGCACCTATGGTGCTTGCCCCCTCTCTTTTTAAAAGAGAGGGAGGAAGGCCGCCTGCGGTCTTCGGGGTGAGTATGAGTTATTTAGAATCCCAATATTTTTCAATAGAATATCAACTAAAGAAATTTGAATTTCATAACCTGTTCTAATTACCCACACGATTCATCATAGAGCCAAAATTAAATATCTAACAAGAAACAAAAAAAGAAATCAGGAATGGGAACTTTGATCTTTCTTATTTAATGGCAAACCCCGAGACTTTTCAATCGATTCAGAAACAAAGAGAACAAAAAAGCACCACCCTTTTGTTTCTTATCCGTTATTGATGGCAGGAATTCTTCTAGCTCACTTCTCAACAGCTTTAGCGACCTGCCAATCAATGCTTCCACTCCTTTGACAGAAATTTTCATCTCTACCGCAATCTCTTTGTTTGTAAGGCTATCAAACCGGCTCAATTCAAAAGCAATCCGGCACCTTTCAGGAAGTTTCAGAACTGATTTTAGCATTTTCTCCTCAAATTCATTTTTTGATACTTGTTCTTCGGTAGTATTAACTGATTCATCAGGCCTGATTTTCAGGTAAACTTTTTGGCCGATTTTCTCTTTACGCAAATAATCAATACTTATATTGCGAACCATGACCATGAGGTATGACAAAAGATTATCAATGTTGGTAAGAGTTTCACGCTTTTCCCATAGTTTGATAAATACTTCCTGCACCAGACTTTCGGCCTTGTCCTGATCTTTGATAAATGAATAAGAAAATTGGCTCAATGATTTGTAGTACTCTTTAAAAATAAAATCAAAAGCACGTTCATTTCCCTTTTGAAGTTCATTCAGGATGAATTGATGATTGCCTTCCTTATTTTGAAATAACTTTGCCATATCTTTGAAAATCCTGCATCCAAAGATATTGGATTTATCCAAAGATGATGTAAGACTATTGTAATGACTATTTTTTGTAGAAGAAGACAAGTTTGGAGCATTCCTTAACTGGAATGAAATCGAAAAGTTCAGAAATTTTGGAGGCATTCGTAATGAAGAAGACTTTTTGGCCACTGACAACGGATTCAGGAGACTGGGAAAAGACAAACCAAAATCAATTCAGGAAATTGAGTTTATACGAAATCATCCTGCCAGTTAACTTCGATAATTCTGCGTTAGAAGATTTCAATTGAGAATTATTAACACTATTTGGGTAAAATCATTGTCCATGTCTGTTAAATATTGTTAATTTTACGCTGTACCTATCTTTAACCTGAGCGTAGATATGCCCAAAAAATCGATCGAAAGAAGAGCATTTCTTAGACTTATGAGTACTGGCCTTGGGGCAAGTTTTTGCCCATTTCCACGGTTTGCGCAAGCATTTACGCCGCCCATCAATCTTAGCCACCTTGATTTTGTCCTCAGAAAACCCGAATGGATTTTACACGAAGACGGAACTTTTGATATTTATGCCGGTAGCATCCGCCTGACAAACTGCAGGCCTTCGATTGACGGACAGAGCATTTTTGCACGCAATACATTTATGGGCGATTCACCAAAAGGCAAGCGCATCATTTATGAAGTCGCTGGTGGATTTGTTATGCTTGATCTCCGTACACATTCAAATACCATTTCAATTGGTGCCGAACTCAGCGGGATGAAATACGCCCCTATCTGGTTTAATCCGCTGGGCGAAGGGTATTTAACAGGCGCCACCCGCTTTTTCAAACAAGGACTGGGAACCGGTGGGCAAACAGGAATCTTCGACATTAGGAGATCGACCAACAGAAATAATCCTGAATATCCTGAAGAACAGGCTTGGTCTTACGATAGTTTTATGATTACCGGATTGATTGCTGACAATGGAGATACTTTATCCATTGGCGCTTATGAACAAACTGATTTTATTCAACGCAGTTCTATTTTCAACCGTCCGCGACGAAAGGGTTTGGGTGACAGTCGGTTTGGAAATGAGGCAGTCTTTTTCGAATCAGGATTTGCAATGGAGAACATTCCGCTCAAAGATGAATTCATAAAGATGCCCGATCTGTTTATTTATTACGGAAACCAGCCTTATGGAACCATGCAGAACCTTGCATGGGGCATTTCGGAAGAAAACCAGGCGCGGCGCGATACCGACACCAATTATTTCTGGTCGTCCTATCAGGATTTTCGCACCTCGTTCAGTTATCAATACCTGCTCGTTCAATTAAAAATACTCGATGAAATGGACCCTCCCGTTCCGCTGCAAACAATACATGTCGGTCCGGGATATTGTATTGCCGGCGATTGGCTTGATACAATCGAAAATTGGCCAAAAACAATGGAAGATGTAGCACGCCAGATTTTCCAGCGCCATTATCGGGCAGGAATATATGTGGCCCCGTTTGCAGTACACGAGAAAAGCAAAACTTTCAGGAACCATCCGAACTGGATATTAAAAGACAACGAAGGTACTGCCATTGTGATGGACGAAGATACTGACGGTAAGCTTTATGCATTAGACGGAAGCCACGAAGATGTAAAAGATTACATCGGCAAAGTTTTCAGAAATTTCCGCAAAATGGGCTTCACTTATTTTGAAGTTGATTATCTGGAATGGGGCTTAAAAGATTCTTCGGAGGTTAAGCGCGCAAAAAAAGGCAAATCATCGGTTCAGGTTTTTAGGGCAGTAATGGATATTATCAGGGAAGAAATTGGCGCCGGAAGTTTCATTACCGCGAACAAAACACCATTTTCACCTCTGATCGGAATTGTTGATGCTGTGAGGATCGACCGTGACCAAAGCTGGAAATGGGAAAAAGAAACAACCGGGCACATCCTTCAGGAAAGTTATAATACACAATACTTTAACAATGTATTTTGGCAAAACGACCCAGATGTTGTAATACTTCGCGACTACAAAAACGAGTTTACACCGGATGAGCAAAAAAGCCTTGCCCTCTGGAACGGATTTATGGGTGGCGCTATCGGAATTTCCGACAATTTCAAAATAATGGAAAGTGACAAATTACAAATCTGGAATTTTCTTGGACCAACCAAACGCCCTCAAAGTGCCATCTTACCTTTCTGGGGAAACAATGTGAAAAATAAAGTCGCAGTGCGCAGGTACAAAAAAGAAAATGCCTGGGCAGTCCTCATACTGAATGACTCCGACCAGTCTGTTTCTGAAACCTACTCGATTTATGATCTAATCGGCACAAAAGATGCCTGGGTTTTTTACTGGGAACCGGGATTCAGCCTTGGATTGGGGAAAGCTGCCCGGATTGCAACGATTTTGAGCAGACATGAAACGAAGCTCTATTTCCTTTCCGAAGAAAAAGAAAACCCTGGATTGAACATGTCCATCGGTGGCCGGGAATTGCGTACCAATTAAATCAGCTCAAACATTTCTATCCCAAGTCAATTTTATGCAGAAAATTGGCAGCTTCGCTGCATTTTCCTAATTTCACGCTTTAAATTTTATCCTGATGGCATTTCCCAAACTTAACATTACAACTCCCATTGAGTTGATCAACAAATTTGTCGAAAATACGATGGTCGAAAACCTCGGTATCAGTTTTACCGCTGTTGGCGAAGGATGGGTGGAGGCCACGATGCCTGTCGATCAAAGAACCTCGCGCCCAGGAGGAATGTTGCACGGAGGGGCCAATCTGGCACTGGCCGAAACAATTGCCGGACTTGGATCGATGCTGACAGTTGACATCAATGAATTCGATGTTCTCGGAATTCAGGTCAGTGCCAATCATACCGGCGGGGCATCTTCAGGAACAGTTTATGCACGCGCTGAAATCGTGCATCCAGGAAACCAAACCCATGTATGGAATGTTGAAATAAAAAATGATGCCGGAAAACTGATTTCGACCGGAAGGGTTACCAACATGATTGTAAAACGGAATGGAAAATAACTTGCCTTTATCTTCGGTACCCGATCAACTTCTGGGGAAAAATATAGCTTTTGCCTGCTGGTTCAATCCAATGGATAACTGCCTTGGGATTGTTGCCGGCAATGCATCTGATATTAAATTATTCGATCGTTTCGATCAGCTAAACGGTGAAGCCGGATTTGTATTCGCACCTTACCGGATCACCGAAAAATGTCCGGTTATTTTACTGAAACCCGCAATTTATATTGAAGATTTCAAATCAGCCGATCAGCTTGATTTCAGTAAAATAGTGCCTTTTAGTGCAGAGGGGATACCAGACGATCATTGCGAAGGCTGCACCAAAGAAGAATATATCCAAGCCATCGGAGAAACTGTGACTGCCATCCGCGAAAGTGATCTTTCTAAAGTTATTATTTCCAGAAAAATACCAGTCAAAAGAACTTCCCAATCACTTGCGGGCATATTTTTTCAATTACACGATCAAACACCCAATGCCTTCACCTACCTTGTAAATTTACCGGGTGCGGGAACATGGATGGGCGCAACTCCTGAAGTCCTGATTAAATCGGATGGAAAAAATTTCGAGACCGTTTCACTTGCCGGGACACAAATACGAAAACCTTTTACTGAGGAATATTACTGGAGCACCAAAGATATTGAAGAACAGGCCTTTGTTTCCAGGTACATGTTGGATGTTTTCTTTAATTTCGACATTCATCAGTATAAAACAACCGGTCCTGAAACTTTGGAAAGCGGGAAAGTTGCCCATCTGAAAACCTCGTTCTTTTTTCCGTCTGAAAAAATTGAAAATTGCCTCGGGAATTTTGTTGCCGAACTGCACCCCACCCCCGCTGTTTGCGGATTACCCAAAAATCTGGCCGACGAATTTATCAGGGAAAAAGAACCGCACGACCGGAAATACTATACCGGATATTTGGGTCCATGGAAATTGAATCAAAAGGTCAATCTTTTTGTAAATTTACGGTGTATGGAAATAACCATCGATGAATTTATCCTGTATGCCGGAGGCGGAATAACCGCCCGGTCAGTTCCTGAAAAAGAATGGGAGGAAACCAACCAAAAGGCAAAAACTTTACTTTCGGTAATAAATCCAGAACAATGATTTCAGACAAAAAACACATACAACAGCTCGCGGCTTTATTCCTGAAAAAAGGGATTACTGACATTGTGATTTCTCCCGGATCGCGCAATGCACCGATGATCAATACATTCACTGGCATTCCTGAATTTCATTGCCGAAATATTGTGGACGAACGCAGTGCGGCCTATTTTGCGATCGGTCTGGCTTTGGCCAAACAAAAACCGGTAGCGATTGTCTGCACATCAGGAACAGCCACATTGAATTATACTCCGGCTATTGCTGAAGCTTTTTACCAAAATATTCCATTGATTGTTCTAACCGCCGACCGTCCGGGTTACTGGATCGATCAAGTAGAAAGTCAATGTATCCGTCAGGAAAATATTTATCGGAATTTTACAAAAAAAGGAATTAGTTTGCCTTTGGGCGAATCGGAAAAAGAACTTTGGTTTGCTGCACGACAGATAAACGAATGTCTGAACCTGGCAGTTTCCGGTACTCCAGCTCCGGTGCATATTAATATTCCGCTCGAAGAACCTCTTCATCAGTTGATAGAAACTGAGCTTCCTGAAGTGAAAGAAATTGAAATGGCTGAAATTAGATCTCAAATTACTGAAAACGAACTTATCCGATTGACAGAAACAATCATTCAGTCGCAAAAAATACTGGTTTTGGCCGGGCAACTAAATCCCAATCCTGAACTGGGAAAAAGTCTGGCTGAATTTGTCGTAAAAACCGGTGCAGTAGTTTTGCACGAACATTTATCGAATCTAACTGATCTACAGTTTTGCGGAAGTATCGATTTGTCGATGGTCGGCATTCTGGATGAAAACAACGAATTGTATCAGCCCGATTTGCTGATCAGTTTTGGCGGACAGCTGGTTTCGAAGTCACTCAAACAGTTTCTGCGGAAAAACAAACCGGCGCAACATTGGCATTTGAGCTTGGGTGGCGAACATTTCGATACTTACCAGTCGCTCACAAAAGTGATCAGAACTGATGTATCGGACTTCTTTGAAGCGATTTCAGAACAAGTACAATCCTCAGAAAAAAACTATTTGCAGCTCTGGAAAAATAAAGAAGTCCCCGTAAATCAGCTTCGCGACAAATTTGTTAAAAACATCGGATTTTGCGATTTGAAAACTTTTGAGCTGATCGGACACGCAATACCTTCCAACACCGTTGTTCATCTGGGCAACAGTTCCCCTGTGCGTTATGCACTCATTCACAACCGGGTTGAAAACGCGCAATATTTCAGCAACCGCGGAACTGCCGGAATTGACGGTTGTTTGTCGACAGCCGTAGGTTTTGCAAGCGAATCGGACATACTGAATACCATCATATTGGGCGACCTGTCTTTCTTCTATGATTCAAATGCCTTGTGGAACAAATATATCGGATCAAATCTTCGTATCATCGTAATCCACAATGGTGGTGGGAACATTTTCGGAATGATCAAAGGCCCAGCAGGTTCGCCAGCTTTTGCCGAACATTTTTTTGCTGAAAATACCCACAAAGCCGAAGTTTTGGCAAAAGCATTTGGACTGAATTATTTCAAGGCCGAAAACGAAGTTGAACTGGTACAGGCGTTGAAAGAATTTTATTCGCCTGAACAACAGCAAGCCGCATTGCTGGAGGTCTTTACAGATGCGGAGGTGAATACAAGGGTGTTTAGGGAGTTGTTTAAAGAGGTGAAATGATAGATTAACTGACAACAATTGCATGGATAAAATTTTATCAATCCAGAATATCTGTGGATTATTGGTGGAAAATAAAAGGCAGGAGTGTATTTATCTTGCTAAGGAAAATTATCCATTCATTGATAGTCCAATTACTAATAGGCAATATTCTAAATATCAAATGTGTAAAGTCTTTCTGAGAGATGGCTTCATTGATAGATATTCTGGTGATAAATTGATTTTTCCTGGATTGATTAAAATATTGACAATAGAGTTTCCTGATATCTTTAGATATCATAGAAACTGGAAAATGTCGGATACTCACATGATTTATTGGGAATTATTTCCGACAATTGACCATTTGGTTCCGATTACTCGAAGTGGGCGAGATGAAGAAAGTAACTGGATGACCACTTCTATGATTCGAAATTCAGCAAAGGCGAATTGGACGATAGAAGAAATTGGTTGGACATTGCATGATAAGGGACAACTTGATATATGGGATGGATTAGTAAATTATTTCATCGAATTGACTAATAAAAATCCAGATTATGAAAAGGATAAGTATATAAAGAATTGGAAACGGGGATTATTAAAAGCAATGAACGAATCTACAAAATATTACATACCATGAGCACAAACAGACAATGGCAAACCATCCGCGAATACGAAGATATTTTCTTTGATTATTTCGACGGAATCGGCAAAATTACCATTAACCGAGAACGTTACCGCAACGCTTTCAGGCCAACAACAGTGAACGAAATAAGCGATGCACTTCGCATTTGCCGCGAAGATCAGCGCATTAACGTGGTGGTATTGACTGGCGCAGGCGACAAAGCATTTTGTGCAGGTGGCGACCAAACCGTGAAAGGCAAAGGCGGCTACATCGATGAAAATGGAATTCCGCGCCTAAACATTCTGGAAGTTCAGAGACAAATCCGCTCGATGCCAAAACCGGTGATCGCGATGGTGAACGGCTATGCAATCGGCGGCGGACATGTATTGCATGTGGTTTGCGACATCAGCATTGCCAGCGAGAATGCCATCTTCGGACAGACCGGCCCAAAAGTAGGAAGTTTTGATGCCGGATTGGGTTCGTCCTATCTGGCCAGCATCGTTGGGCAGAAGAAAGCACGCGAAATCTGGTTCATGTGCCGCCAGTATTCGGCTGCCGAGGCCTTGGAAATGGGATTGGTCAACAAGGTCGTTCCGTTCGATCAATTGGAAGACGAAGTGGTTGCCTGGGCCCGGCAAATGCAGGAGCACAGTCCGCTGGCATTGAGAATGCTGAAGCTTGGATTGAACGCTGACCTCGATGGACAAATCGGTATCCAGGAATTTGCAGGAAATGCTACTTTGCTATATTACTTAACTGAAGAGGCACAGGAAGGTAAAAATGCTTTCCTCGAAAAACGCAAACCTGATTTCAAAAAGTATCCGAAGTTCCCTTAATATCAATCTGTTGAAAATATAACAAAGTTGTTACTAACAAAGTTGTTACTTATATTTGTAGAAAATATTCAATATGGAAACACCCTTCGTATTTGGGAAATTGGCTGTTGAACGAAATTTTACAAACAGAGACAAGGAAAGAGAAAGATTGACCGGGAATTTTTCAGGACTCGTTAACACGGTCCTTATTTCGCCTCGTCGTTGGGGAAAATCATCTCTGGTACAAAAGTCTGCAATTGAGGCCATGTCGGCTGATGAAAATCTGCACTTTTGCTTTCTCGATGCTTTTAATATTCGGACAGAAGAACACTTTTACCTGGCACTGGCAAGCGAAGTTTTAAAGATTTCTGCATCAAAGATGGAGGTGCTAATTGAAAATGCGAAACGTTTTATGGGGGCATTTCTTCCCAAACTTTCTTTCAGTCCTGGTAATCAGGATGAATTATCGTTAAGTCTCGACTGGAAAGAAGTGAAGAAACACCCTGATGCCATTCTGGATATGGCCGAAAAGGTTGCGACTGAAAAAGGATGGAAATTGGTTATTTGCATCGATGAATTTCAGAATATCTCTACATTCGAAAATCAATTGGCATTTCAGAAAAAGTTAAGGTCGCACTGGCAAAAGCACCAGCATGTTGCATACTGTTTGTACGGAAGTAAACGGCACATGCTGATGGAGGTCTTTACCAGTTCCTCGATGCCATTTTATAAATTCGGCGATATCCTTTTTCTTGAAAAGATACATCGGGATAGTTGGATTCCATTTATTTGCAACCGTTTTGAAGATACGCAAAAACACATCAGTGAAATTAATGCAGCCTTAATAGCGGATTTGGCGGAGTGCCACCCATATTACGTGCAACAGCTTGCCCAGCAAAGCTGGTTTCGCACAGCGACCGATTGTTCTGAAGAAATTATCAAGGAAGCGCACGAAGGAATTGTATCGCAACTGAGTTTGCTTTTTCAATCCAAAACAGAAGAATTGTCAACACCCCAGATTAATTTTTTAAAAGCGTTGCTCGATGGGGTTGAAAAATTCAGTTCGAAAAACATACTGGATGAATACCAACTTGCATCATCGGCAAATGTGGCCAGGATCAAAAAAGCACTTGAGAACAAGGAGATTATCGACATAATGGCGGGAAACATTTTGGTAATTGACCCGATGTATAAAAACTGGTTGATAACCCGCTATTTCATTAAAAATTAAGCAAGTATAAATGGCATCAGTAAAAAGTTGGATCAAAGCGGCACGTCTGCGAACCTTGCCACTGGCGATGTCGGGCATTATGATGGGCGCCGCTTTGTCGTATTTCGAGGGCGGGTTTAAAGTCGAGGTAACAGTTATGGCCATTGTGACCGCCTTGTTTATCCAGATTTTCTCGAATTTTGCCAACGATTACGGCGATTCGCAAAAGGGAACCGACAACCAGCACCGGGTGGGCCCCAAGCGCACAGTTCAAAGTGGGGAAATTACCCCAGCAGAGATGAAAGTGGGAATGGTGGTTTTGATTGTGCTGAGCCTTGCAACCGGGATTTGGTTGGTTGCAGAAGGAACCAAAGGACTTGATCTTTCTACTTTTTTACTTTTTCTGGCATTCGGGATTTTTGCCTTAATAGCTGCATATCGATACACCGCAGGCAGCAATCCTTATGGATATGCCGGATTGGGCGATGTGGCCGTGTTTCTTTTCTTCGGAATTTTGCCGGTTGTTGGCACTTATTTCCTGAATGCCCACCAACTCAATCCTGAAATATTTCTGCCCGCAATCAGTATCGGCCTTTTCAGCACAGGCGTATTGAATTTGAACAACATGCGCGACATCGAGAACGACCGTAATTCAGAAAAAAAAACCGTAGTGGTACGGATGGGCAGTGCCAAAAGCAAATACTATCACACCAGTTTGATTGCCATTGGCTGGCTGACAGCCATATTGTTTCTGGTACTAAGGTCTCAATCGGTTTATCAGGCGCTATTCTTGCTGACTTTACCGCTGTTCGTGAACGATTTGGTAAAGATTAACCGGATTCAGGAGTCCCGCCAACTCGACCCGTTCCTGAAGAAATTGTCGATTGCAACGTTACTGTTTACAGTGTTGTTTGGGATTGGAATAATATTGGCAAGATGAAGGCCCATTTCAAAAAATATACGCTCAATTTTAAGCAGGCTTCCGGCACTTCGCGTGGAGTTTATACCATCCGTGAAGTTTGGTTCATTTTTTTAACCGACGGAACAAACACCGGCATTGGCGAATGTGCCCCCCTGCCCGATTTGAGCATTGAAAGTCCGAAAAAAATGAGTTCCAAATTGCTTCAGGTTTGTGAAGAAATTGCCTATTTCAGCCAGTTCCCCGAAGAATTGCAAAACTGGCCATCCATCCGTTTCGGACTTGAAACCGCCATACTCGATTTGAAGAATGGTGGACAACAAATATTGTTTCCATCGGCTTTCACCTACGGGGAAAAGGGAATACCGATTAACGGGCTGATATGGATGGGAACGCCGGAATTTATGAAACAACAAATCCGAACCAAGCTGGATGCTGGTTTCCGCTGTATTAAAATGAAAATCGGAGTCATTGACTTTGAAACTGAATTCAATTTACTGAAAGAGATACGCAAAGAGTTTTCACCTGAAGAAATTACACTTCGGGTAGATGCCAATGGCGCATATTCATACCAGGCTGCCCTCGAAAACCTGAAACGATTGGCTGATTTGCAGGTTCATTCTATCGAGCAACCCATTGAAGCAGGGCGATGGGACGAAATGGCTGACTTGTGCGAAAAGTCGCCGGTCCCAATCGGTCTCGACGAAGAATTGATCGGGATAAATTCTGGAAAAGAAATGCAGAAATTACTGGAAACCATTCGTCCTGCTTATATAATTCTGAAACCCAGTTTACACGGGGGTTTGGCCGGTTGCGAAAAATGGATCGAACTGTCCAATGGAAATAATGTCGGCTGGTGGATAACTTCAGCACTCGAATCGAATATCGGGCTGAATGCCATTGCGCAATGGACTTTTCATCAAAACACGAAAACAGGACAAGGATTGGGAACCGGTCAGCTTTTTGCCAACAATATAGATTCGCCCCTGCAAATTGAAGGTGATCAATTGTGGTTTCGTCCAGAGAAAAAGTGGAAATTGGGTAATTTGATGAAGGGAGAAATGCCGGATGATGATTTTTAATGATAAAGAAAATAGCATGACTTTAACAAGACATATCATTCTGAATGGTAAAAAATTTTCTCCTGCTGAAATTTCAAGATTTAATGTTGAAATAACTGCCATTTCATTCGTTCCGGAATGGGAAAAAGAATTGTTTTTGTTTCTGGAAGAATGGTTTTCGGATTCGGATTTTGTGAAAGCACAAACTTCAGGAAGCACAGGCGAGCCCAAGCCAATTGAACTGCCTAAATCGGTAATGATCAAAAGTGCCGAACGTACCATCGAATATTTCGGCCTACAAAAAGGCAACAGGTTTTTACTCAGTTTGCCTTGCCAATACATTGCCGGGAAAATGATGGCAGTCCGCGCCATCGTTGGGCAAATGAACTTGATTACTGTTGATCCGTCCGGTGATTTTGATCTTTTACTGAACGAAACTTTTGATTTCGGCGCAATGGTTCCCAACCAGGTTTTCAAATTGATGGAAAGCCCTTCAGGAAAGAAAAAGTTCGAGAATATCCGCAATTTGCTGGTTGGTGGCTCAGCTATTCCGGCAAATTTGGAAGCCCAAATAAGTAAGTTGAAAAGCCGGGTAGTTTCTGCCTATGGAATGACTGAAACTGCCTCGCACATTGCTATTCGTGAAATTTCAGGAGAAAAACGTTCTGATATTTATAATTGTCTGCCCGGGATTTCAGTCACCACCAATGATAATGAATGCTTGCAAATCCATGTTCCTGAATTTGCCGAACCGCTTCAAACAAAAGACATCGCTGAAATAATTTCGCCCACAAGTTTCCGGATTTTGGGAAGGACCGATGATGCAATCATTTCAGGAGGAATAAAATACCAGCCCGAAATGATTGAAAAAAAACTGGCCACGGCTATTAAAGGGCGATTTGTAATCTCATCGTTGCCCGATGAAAGGTTGGGAGAAAAGCTGGTGTTGGTAATCGAAGGAGAAAGGACAGACATTAAGTTTATTCAGAAAAAAACGGCAGGACTCCTCTCCCCGTTTGAACGTCCGAAAGCAATTTGTTTTCTGGAGAAATTCCCGGAAACATCTAATGGTAAATTGAAACGAAACGAAATAAAAGGATTGGTTCAAGCCAAATGAATGAGAAAGCCGGCAGTATTCTCAGGGCATCGCGCAGACCAGGAAGGTTGTATATTTCTGACATTTTGAGGGATCCATTGGTTGGACACAAAAAGATTGTTGTGCCAGACCTTCAAGTGTTACAAAAGCATGTTACCAACGAAGATATGCTCATTTATGTCGCTGCACAAATCGTAAAAAGGTTTATTATACTTTTATTAAGCAGCTTTCATCGAAAAAGCCTCTGTCAGAATATCCGGATACATATCCATAAAATTCTCAAAACACCAGTTTTTCAAATTATTTATGTCCGAATCACCAACCCAGCTAATACACTTTGCCAATTCTTTCCGGAATAATTCGTGGCTAAAACTAACTTTTGGTAAAATAACCTTTGCGTACTCAAGCATAGCTTTATTTTTTAATTGTTCCTATTTCTTCTTTAAACTTAACGAATTTTTGAATGTCAGAATATGTCAAAAAGCAGTATTAACACTGTTTAACTTTCTTTATTCAAGAAACATAACACACAACACTATATAATCAATTGACAAACAATCAACTAATTTAAAAACTCAATCATGCTGTTTGAAAACATTTTTTTGGTTTCAGTAGCAAAGAAACAGCAACCCGATTACACATCTGTTACAATCATTTTAACAAACTGCGAAACTTTCTTCTCCAAAGGTAATTCTCCAGCGAGTACTTTAACAAAGGCACTGCCAATTATAGCCCCATGCGCATATTGACAGGTATTTCTGAAAGTTTCAGCACTCGAAATCCCAAACCCGATCATGCGTGGGTTCTTCAACCCAAACTTGCTGATGCGCTCAAAATAAGCATTTTGAATGTCTGTTACGCCTTCCTTTGCCCCTGTGGTCGAATTGCTCGAAACCATGTAAATAAACCCAGAGGAAGCTTCATCAATTTTGCGAAGCCGTTCATCAGAAGTTTGTGGTGTGATAAGGAAGATATTGTGCAAATTATTCGCTTCGTAAATGGATTTGTACTCCTCTTCAAATACCGACAGCGGCAAATCTGGGATGATCAGTCCATCAATGCCAATCTCACCGCACTTTTTACAAAAAGCTTCCACTCCATATTGAAGCAAAGGATTGATGTAGCCCATCAGAATAAGCGGGATATCAACCGATTGCCGTATGTCTTTCATTTGTTCGAAAAGCTTATGCACGCTCATACCGTTCTGTAAGGCTATCAGGCTACTGCCTTGGATCACCGGCCCGTCGGCTACAGGATCTGAAAATGGCATACCGATTTCAATCAGGTCAACACCGTTTTTTACCAGTTCCTGAATTACAGGTACCGTATCTTCAAGCTTTGGATATCCGGCAGTAAAATAGACCGAAAGGATATTCTTGTCTTTTTCCTGAAATAGCTTATTTATTCTGTTGTTCATGATTTTCAGTTTATGTGTTTTATCGATCCAATTACTTGTAGTCATCGGATCAGTATTGATAATGCCTTAATATCCAAAATGTTTCAGATACGTTTCCATGTCTTTGTCTCCCCTTCCTGAAAGATTGATTACCGTTATTTCTTCAGGAGCAAGCTTTATTTTAGGCAGTACAGCCAATGCATGGGCCGATTCCAATGCCGGAATAATCCCTTCCAATCGAGTCAGTTCCAACGCGGAATCAAGTACTTCTGCATCGGTCGCCCAAAGGTATTTTGCCCGTCCGGTTTTGAACAGATGTGCGTGTAACGGGCCAATTCCGGGATAATCCAGACCTGCAGAGATGGAATATGGTTCTGTAATCTGACCATCGTCGGTTTGCATCAGGATAGAACGCGAACTGTGCAGCACTCCGGGCGTTCCCAGCGTAATTGTGGCGGCAGTTTCAGAAGTTTCAATACCTTTCCCGGCAGCTTCAACACCAATCAATTCAACACTTTCATGATCAAGATAATGGTAAAATGCCCCGGCAGCATTGCTTCCACCACCCACGCAGGCAATTATCCGGTCCGGATTTTCGCGTCCAACCTGTTCTTCTAATTGCCAGCGCATTTCTTCTGAAATAACTGATTGAAAACGTGCAACCATATCGGGATATGGATGTGGCCCTACCACAGAACCAATGATGTAATAGGTATCAACCGGATTGTTGATCCAGTCGCGCATTGCCTCGTTTGTGGCATCCTTCAGGGTTTGGTTGCCACTGACTGCCGAAATTACCCCTGCTCCCAACATCCGCATTTTTTTTACATTTGGCGCCTGACGTTCCACATCCACAGCACCCATGTAAACAATGCATTTCAATCCCATCAATGCACAAACAGTGGCAGTGGCCAGCCCATGCTGACCTGCACCGGTATCGGCAATAATGCGGGTTTTCCCCAGTTTTTTGGCGACCAGAATCTGGCCAATTGTATTGTTTATCTTGTGCGAACCGGTATGGTTCAAGTCCTCACGCTTCAGGAAAATATTGCTTTGGTATTTTTCTGAAAGTCGTTTGGCAAAATACAATGGCGATGGCCTGCCTGCATAGTTTTTCAGCAGACTGGCAAATTCCTGTTTAAAATCGTAGGAATGGATGATTTCCATGTACCGGTTTTCTAGTTCCTCGATATTCGGGACCATCATCTCCGGAATGTAGGCGCCGCCGAACTCTCCGTAATACCCTTTTCTATTTACCTGATAATTCATTTTATTTATGATTGATAAATGATTGTTTTTGATTTCTGTTTTTGGAAATTGAATATTAGGTATTGATTATTGGATATTTGTCATTTCCCTTAACTTCTAACTTCAGCAATAAACTTCTTCACTTTTTCAATATCTTTTACAGCTGGGCTAATTTCAAACCCACTGTTGATATCGATTCCAAAAAGCTGCGGATGAACAAATCCCCTGATGGTATTCAAATCTTCGAAACCGATGCCCCCACTCAGAAAAAACGGCACATTCAAACTGTAATTTTCCAACAATTCCCAGTTAAATTTCTGCCCGGTTCCGCCTGGAAGTTGTCCTTTTGTATCAAATAAAAAGTGATCGCAAACTCCTGAATAAATTGCTAGGTTTTCGAAATCGAATTGTTCACCCACCGAAAAAGCCTTAAAAATTATGATTCCAGAGTTTCTAATTTGCTGGCAATATTCCGGAGTCTCCGAACCATGCAACTGAGCAACATCCAAATTCCAGCGTTTGCAGATTTCCAGCACCTTTTCCGTAGTTTCATCAACAAATACGCCTGCTTTTTTTACTGAAGCAGGAATTTCAGCAAACACTTCCGGAGAAGGTTCGAATCCGACAAACCGTTTGCTTTTCGGGTAAAAAATGAATCCAAAATAATCAGGCAATGCTGCAACCACTCCTGAAATATTTTCAGGATCGCGCATTCCACAGACTTTTATTTTCAAATTATTCATCGCTATAATGACTTTTACATATCCTGAATTTGTTTCTGTACCTCACCGCATCCTGCAATTGACCCCGAAATAAATTCGGGGCGACCGGCTCCGATTGTATGGGACCTGTTTGCAGTTTCATTATAAATTCAATTTCATTATAAATTCAGCACAGGCTGTTCCGGGATTGTCAGTTTTCATGAATGTTTCGCCTATCAGAAAACCTTTAAAACCGGCAGCACGAAGCTGGGCAATACTTTCAGGATCAGAAATTCCGCTTTCCGAAATTTTTACGAATTGGGCGGGAATCTCTTCACTCAGACGAACCGAAGTATTGATATCCACTGCAAATGTCTTAAGGTTGCGGTTGTTCACTCCAACCAGATCAACCTGTGGGTTCAGCTTTTCAAGTTCTTCGGCACTGTGCACTTCAACCAGCACTTCCAGCCCTATTTCTTTGGCTGTTTGGGTCAGTTCGAGCAATAGGCTTTTGCTCAAACTTTCGGCAATCAGCAAAATCACATCGGCACCGTGGGCTTTTGCTTCGTATATCTGGTATGGATCGAGCATAAAATCCTTGCGCAGAATGGGCGTTTTCGGGTTTGCCCATCGTGCTTTTGCCAGATCTTCGAACGACCCTCCAAAAAAGCGATCGTCGGTGAGAACCGATAATCCGCTAACTCCGGCAGCAACATAAGCTGCGGTTATTTCAGATGCCTCTGCCTCACCGTTAATCAGACCTTTCGACGGAGATTGGGTTTTAAATTCGGCAATCACCCCACTCGCACCTTTCGCCAGCAAAGCGGCTTTCAGCGAATTTGTTTTCCGCAGAAAATAGGGAGAAGCTTTTAATTCTTCTACTGACACCTTGCTTTTTGCTTCTGCAATTTCGGTGCGTTTATGGTTGTTTATTTCGTCTAAAATTGTCATATAAAAATTTCATGTTTCAAATTCCAAGTTCAATACATGGTTGGGTATTGATTATTGGATATTCGATATTGGTGATTATTTATTTTCTAATTTCTTGTTTCTTGTTCGATATTTCTGATTCGTATGATTACGAAGTGCTGCATACTGTGACTGAACACTGATTACTATTTCCTATTCAAATCCATCAGCTTTTTAAATGCAGCCAGCGCTTTTTTGCTTTTCAAAGCTTCGGTTGCTTCAGCAACGCAATCGGTCAATGATTTTTCAGGATAAACACAGTGAATTCCCAGTGCAGCATTGGCAATTACCACATTTTGCTGAGCTTCGGTTGCGGTCACTTCCAGGACGTTTTTAAAAATCGCAGCCGCTTCGGCCACGGTTTCACCACCAAAAAGGTCTTCCTGATTCACCTGTAAAAAACCGAAATCGGCTGGTGACAAACTGTCCTCGGTCTGGTTCGAAACAAAACGTGCATCTCCTGTCAGCGAAATCTCGTCGTAACCATCAAGGCTGTGAACAATCAAGTAATTTTGTCCGCTTTCTCGGAAAACCTGATGGTAAAGATCCATCACTTCGAGATCGTAAACGCCTACCAACTGATTTTTGGGGAACGATGGATTGATTATTGGCCCCATCATATTGAAAAGCGTTTTTACTTTCAAAGCCCTGCGCACAGGAGCGACACTTTTCATAGCGGGGTGAAACAAAGGGGCATGGAAAAAACAAATCCCGACTTCCTCCAACTCGCGGCGCAATTTACTTTCGTCTTTACTGAACTGATAGCCAAAATACTCGAACATGTTCGATGATCCGCTGACCGAAGACAATCCGTAATTGCCATGTTTGGTCACTTTCATCCCGGCACCTGCCAGCACAAAAGTACTCAAGGTCGAAATATTAAAGGTGTTTTTTCCGTCACCTCCGGTTCCAACCACATCAATCGTGTTGTATTCCGAAAAGTCGATCGCTACGCACAGATCGAGCAATGCATGCCTGAATCCTGATAATTCATCCGCAGTGATCCGGCGCATCCTGAAAACAGTCAGGAAAGAAGCAATTTCAGCTTCAGAATATTTCCCTTCAGCAATTTCAGTCAGAATTGAAGCTGCTTCTGCCTTGCTCAGACAGTTGCCTGTAAACAATTGGTTTAATGTATCTTTCATGTAACAAGTTTAACGTTTAACGTTTTTTGCTGCTGGTTGCTGGCAGCTGGCTACTAGCTGCACCTTTAGCCAGTTTACTTTTTCAGCCAGTTCGCAATCATTTGTTCGCCCAAAGGTGTCAGCACCGATTCAGGATGAAACTGAACGCCTTCAACATCGAAATCGGTGTGTTTCATCGCCATGATCATGCCTTTGTCGTCGTAAGCGGTTACTTTTAAACAACCCGGAAGATCAGCTTCATTGACAATCCATGAATGATAACGTCCGGCCTGAAATGTTTCCGGTAATCCATCAAACAATGCAGTGTGGGTTTCGGTTTTTGTAACCGGCGTTGAAATGCCGTGCAAAACACGGTTCATGTTGGTCAGCGTACCGCCAAATGCTTCACCGATCGCCTGATGCCCTAGACATACGCCCAAAATACTTTTGGTTGGCGCATATCTTCGGATGATATCGAGCAACAATCCGGCTTCTTCGGGAATTCCGGGACCGGGCGACAATACTATTTTATCATATTGGCCGAGGTCATCCAACGCAATCTGGTCGTTCCGGAACACATCAACAGGCAAGCCTGATATTTTCTTGATGGCATGTACCAGATTGTACGTGAACGAATCGTAATTGTCTATGACCACTATAGAGCCTCCCCCCTGCCCCTCCACAGGCGAGGTGATTGTGGATTCGCTCATTGCTGTAAGGTTTCTATTTTGTTTCATGTTTTTTCATGTTTTTTTGTGTATTAAAATTCGATGCTCCTTTTTGCCCCCCTCTTGAGGAGGGGGGTCGGGGGAGGCTTCTTTTTAATTGATCTCCTTTGCAATTTCAAGTGCTTTTTTCAGTGCGCCCAATTTGTTGTTCACTTCCTGAAGTTCGCTTTCTTCCTGCGAATCTGCCACAATACCGGCACCAGCCTGGTAGAAAAGCGTATTCCCCTTGCTCAGGAACGATCGTATCATGATGGCATGGTTCAGCGTTTGATCGAATCCCAGATAACCGATGCAACCGCCATAGTAGCTTCGACGCTGGTTTTCGTATGTGTCGATCAGTTGCATGGCGCGATGCTTGGGAGCTCCCGACAATGTTCCGGCCGGAAACGAATCGCCCAAAACGGTAATCATGTTTGTATTCCCGGTCAATTTACCCGAAACTTCTGACACCAAGTGAATGACATGCGAAAAGTACTGGACCTGACGGTAACTGTCAACCGTCACATCGCTGGCATTTCGGCTCAAATCGTTACGGGCCAGATCTACCAGCATCACATGTTCTGCATTTTCTTTCGGGTCGGCGCACAATTGCTCGGCTGAGCGACGGTCTTCATCGTCGTTTCCTGAGCGTTTAAAAGTACCGGCAATCGGGTTAATAATTGCACGGCCTTTCTTAATGCGCAATTCAGCTTCGGGACTCGAACCAAAAATCCGGTACGTGCCGTAGTCGAAAAAGAACAGGTAAGGCGATGGGTTAACTGAGCGCAAAGCCCTGTAAACATTGAACTCATCGCCTTTAAACTGCTGCGAAAACTGGCGGGAAAGTACGATTTGAAAAACATCGCCACGGAAACAGTGTTCCTTGCCTTTGCTTACCATGTATTTATACTGCTCGTTAGTGATGTTCGAAACCTCATCTCCTACCGTGTCAAATTGTGTGGGCGAAAACGTCAGGTTACGAAGCAGCGATTCTATCTGGCCGATTTCTTTTATTTCACCATCCATCAGATTTTCGATCAGGTAAATCATGTCTTTGTGATGATCGATGGCCACAATGTATTTGTAGAAACAGTATTTCACTTCGGGAACAGAATAGGCATCTTTGGCTTCGGCTGTAATTTCAATTTTCTCGAAATACTTCACCGCATCATAACTAATGTAACCAAACAGGCCATTCGCCGGCAGGTTTTCGGTTTCTCCTGATAATTTGAACGACTTGAAAAAGGCATCGAGTTGCTGATCGACCCTACATTCCGGAGAAATTGTTTTGCTCAGCTTTTCGCGGCCATTGTATTCGATCGATATTTCACCCGCATCGGCTGTAAAGCAGGCCATTGGCTTAATGCAGATGAACGAATAGGCATTTTCGTGACCATGATAGTCGGAGCTTTCAAGCAAAATTGAATTCGGGAACAAATCCCTGAATTTCAGATAAACACTTACCGGAGTGAGTGTGTCGGCAAGGATTTTCTTTACGCTGACTTGTACATTAATTTCTTTCATGCTATATATTTTTTGTTTTGTTTTTTCTATTCTGAAATTGGTGTTTGCCATTCCGTCCGAAAGAAGGTTTTTGCTTTTACAAATATTTTCCGCGGACGGACTTCCTGATACTTTTTCTTGCCCGGGGCAATGCTCCGGGCTATTTAATGCGGCCCTTTCAGGGCAAAAAAAAAGCGGTTTACCGTGTTCCGATAAGCCGCTTTTTTGTTCATTATTTACAATGATAGCTACTCCCTTCCACGGTATTGCGAAAAGTTTCTGTGCCACCACCAAATATTTTTCATTGTAATCATTATTCTCCGTTTAAAATTAAAAGGCCTGCTTTTCCGAAGAGAAGCAGGCCTTTGTATGGTTTAAAAATACCAATATGGCTCTTACTTCTTAGAAAGAAGACCCCACCACGGAAGCCATATTGTATTTGTATTTTGGATCATGTTTTTAAATTCTGTTGCAAAAAAATGCAATTTATAACACAATAACAAGCGTTTGGGAAAGAAAGTTTAAAATTTTGCAAAATGTTACTTGTCCTCATGAACAGGATATTTTAACAACCATAAACATTGACAGATGTTTTGAAATCTTAGGGAGATACTTATCGAGATACTTTAAAGCCGGATAAGTGAAATCCGGAAGTAATTGTCGTCGCGAAACTCCGCCACTGAACAGATAGGTAAATGGGTTCAGGTATTCTATACTTTCAATCTTTAATCCGGGAAATTTGTTCCTGAACTTTTCATTATCGCGTACAAACACGATCCAGGGCAAGGCCCCGTTGGCTCCTGAAAGTGGCCCTGTTGACGGTATCGTCCAACCTCCTTCAGTAATAAAAGGCTCGTGATGAAAATTCTTATAAATGAACCGCCCCCAAATGCTGTTTGCAGGCTCGATCATTATTATTTTCCCACCTTTCAGCAGTACCCGGCTGGCTTCTTTTAAAAATTGTTCGCTGTCCGGAATATGGTGCATAGTATCAATCATAAATATGCCTCCCACCGAATGATCTTTAAAAGGCATATCCAATGCTGAAAAAGTCATGTCGTTCGAAGGCAAATCAATGATGTCGGTACATATTACTTTGGGTTCTATTTCCTTCAAAAATCCGCCACCTGAGCCAAGTTCAACCAGCGGTCCGTCGGGGAGATTTTTTATTTCCTGAATAAATATTGAATACCATTCCCGGTACAACTTCCTCAAAAAATATTTCTGCTTGATTATTTCGCCATGAGCCCTCGACCTTTCAGGCGAATCCAGAGAATGTTCAATTTTATATTTTATCATCGTTTTGATTACAACTAACGCATTTTATGAAGTAAAATAATCCATTGCCCTATTGCGCCAAAGTAAACCGGAAGCTGACCCCAAAATTGGTATTCGAAGTTGGGAACGAACCTTTGTATGGATTATTCATAATTTTGTCGAAATATAGTCTCAACTGGAACCGGTCGCTCAACATATAATCAGCGGTGGTTTTCAAGGTTACAGAACCCTGCCCGGCAGTCAACTGCTCGTCTTGTTCAACTATCTTGCGCAAGATGGTTTTATTTTTCCTGAAGGATAAATCGGCCCTCACATTCAGATCGTTCGAGTATGCTTTTTGTGATTTTTTGGTCTTGATAATCAAATCCATCCGTGTAAAACGGTAACCAAGGCCAAACACCATTTCGTTGCTCAATATTTCAGTAATCTGGTTATTGGCAAAACTGAGTGCCAGGTTTCTGGATGATTTAAGTTCCACACGGGTTTCAAAATCATTGATCCACGTGATGTCCATGTTGATCAGCGGGCTGAACTGCTCGGAAATACTGACTGAATTAATGTCGTTCGGGCCAATAAAATCGCCAAGTGTATTCCGCACATAGCTGAAACCGTCACCATATAATTTCTCGTCGTAATCGAGATTGGAAATAAATGACCCGACATTGTAGCCCGACCGGTAAGCATGGTTAAAGCTGAGCGTTTTAATGTACCTCTTCAGGAATTCTGATTGCTGAACCATCCCTTCGTAGGTGATCCGCCAGTTTGGACGCATGTATTTAATGGAAGGGAACGGGCTTAAAGCCACCTTTTCGGGAGTTTGCCCGGTGTAGGCTGCAATAAATGCCGGAACCATTACCTGCGGTGAAGTTGGCCCGTATCCAACCGGAAAGCCTGTTAACGGATCCCTTTCTCCGGGGCTGTACCCCGTCTGACTGTTGCCGATACGCTGGCTGGCGATACGCTCGGCAATCACAATACGGTAATCTTTCAGGTTTTGAAATGCCTGTGAAGGAGGAGATTTTTCATCATTCCCCATTTTACTGAAAGCAGTTTTCATGGTATTGATCGACATGGTGAAATTACCACGAACCGACTTATTTACCGGATCGAACTGATCGCTAGAACTGTTGTAATTGTAAAACTCGGTAGTGCGTTCCGAATAGGTCCGGTTGGCGTTCACATCAATCCTCAGATCGGGAAAAGGTTCTACGTTTGCGCGGATATTGAATGTTTCGCTGTGCGACATCACAAAAGGTGAATTGAGCGATGTGTCGCGGGTAATCCATCCGTTTCTGGCTGCTTTCAGCGCAAAATCCTTATCCTGCCATCCCATCAGGAACGGAATTCCGGGAGCAATAGATGGTCCAACATTGCTGAACACCGACTGGTCAGGCGTGTAATTTCCTGAACCAAATACGCGCGGAACAGGCATAAAACCTGGCATTACCGTTCCGTCGGTCGATGAATAGCTGAGCGAAATGCTGCGTACACTCATCAAAGCACGGGCACTGTATTCAAGGATTTTTTGTCCCAGGTCCCTATTTTGTTCAACTTTCCCCTTGACAATAAACTTAACACCGGCAACACTTTTTTCAGGAGTAAAACTTACACGGTTTTCGTTTATGATGGCAACTTGTCCATCAACCGTTGTCCCGTCTTTGGCAACTGCAATTACTTCCACATCCTGGGTCTTCAGTTTATGAAAAATCGACTTTGGGGTTTTGGCTTTCAGCCTGACATTGTCAACTGTATATTGAACTTCCTTGACTTTTGGCGCATCCTTTTCTGCTACAGTAACGGCTTGTTTTGGCTGGGCTGCCTGACCTGGCCGTGGTCTTTGCATCCGCTGTGCCTGACGGGAACTGGTACCGTATTTCTGGTTAACCTCTTTCAGGAAACCAACTTTGTTATAAAGCGTCACTAAATTTAACTGGCCGTTTAATTGCATCTGGCGCGAGTTTTCGATCACGTTCCCCAATATTACGGATTTATCGGTGACCGGACCGGCCTGCCAGTCATACATACCGCGGTAAGTTGACGAAAGTGAAGTCCAGTCGAGCAATGGCAGTTTATTGATAGGGACCATGTAAGTTGCATTCACCATGTGGTGGTACAATGTCGGACGGCCAAGGTTATACAAGTTGGTAAGAATGGAATCCTTCTTCATCTGATAATCATCGTCATTTCGGTTGATCCGACCTTCAGGCTCATCAATTCTGGAAGTATTTTGCGAAGAGAAATCGAACTGGAGACTTCGGGTCAAATTGTAACGCAAATCAAAATACCTGTTCCAGATAAAATTTTTATTGAATGTTCGTGGAATGATCATGTTTGGATTGGCGATGTTACGCAATTGAATTTCATTGTAATGCCGCCACATATCGGTTCTAAAAGAGAATTGTGATGGCAATGGATAAATATTAAAATCTTTGACCAGGCGTAATGCCTTATTATTCAAAATTTTAGTTTTCTTGAAAGGTTCAAATGCTTCAGTCCGCGCATTAAAATTATAGCTGAACATCCCACGGTAATTCTTGTCCAGGTTTTGCTCTACATTGATACTCCTTCGCATTAATTCGTTGTACGAATAGGTGAGCGAAAAATTGGTGGGATCATAAATCTTTGGTTTTCCTGATTTGCTGCTTTTGTCAATTTTCATGTTGGTCAGATTGAAGCTTTTGCGTGTCACCAGATCCTGAGCCAGCCGCTTGATGGAATCTCGTTCCTCTTTCCCTCCGGTCAAATCCAAAGCATCCTTCATCTTTATGTCAGGATCGAGCGGATTGTATTTCGGATTGCTTTTACTTTCGGAATAGCCTAAATAGAGTGGAATTCTGACTTGGGCTTTTTCAGGAAAGAATTTGCCCAATTCGAAGTTGGCAGAAATGTCTATTTCTGTCAGATCGTCGATGGCACGCTCGTTCACCTTCTGATCGATGCTGCCAAAACCTGAACTTCGTGTCCTTCCGGCGAAAATTACAGAACCAAGATCGGCCAGACGCGCGGTAACACGTCCGGTGGCAGCCCAACCGCCTCCTTCTTCAAAATCAGACAAACGTAATTCGTTCAGCCACATTTCGATCGAACGTGGACCGTAATTATTGGCATCTATATCATTGTAACGAATACCAACCATCATCACCTCAACATTGCCCAAATTCGGGTTCCCCTTGATTTTTAAAGTCCTGGTTCCTTCACTAATTACAAATTCCTTGGTCATGCTGATGGTTGAACCGGCCTGACGAAGTTCATCATTCCGTCTCAACTTTATGTCAGTAAAAGCTTCCAGTTTCAGATCGATCCTGTTGGCATCGGGCCAAACGGCATAGCGGTCGGCTTCGTTATCGCTGCTGTACAAACCTGGAATTGTAAGCGAAAGCGGAACTTCGTATTCGTAATAATTATTGTAATAATCGGAACCAATTCGCACGAACATGGAAAGATCATTGTCTTTTAGCGGAGAACCGGCAATGGCTTCGGCGTGAACTTCCATCTGAAGGCGTTTGTAATTGCGGAAATCCATGCTGAGGGTTTTATAGGCAGCACGCGCTTCCCCTTCTTCAAGATCAATTGCACGCAATAGCAGCGACTGTTCGTTCAACTGCCGAAGTTGCGGGTTGGCCGGATCGATCACCCTTTCGATGCCGGGAGGCAGCACGTAATTAACCGGCTTGCGGCTTGCATTTTCTTCAATGTTTACCGCTGAAATATCGAATTGGGCGTTTGGGGAAATAGTGCCAAGCTTTCCGTCCACATCTTTTGTGTATTTACGCCAGTCGGCACGAACCAGATCGAGTGTGGCAAAACGGAGCACCGTTGGTTTAGAGAATCCTTTCATAAACATCCTCAGAAAACGGATGGATTTAAAATCGCTGATCGAACCATAAGTTTCATCCGGAATTTTTACCGGAATTTTAAACTGATACCATTTTACATTTGAAACAGATCCGTCCTTCAGTTTTAAATCTTTTACTTCTCTCATATCAGCAATCGAGTTCTTCCCGATAACCATGTCTTCGCGGCGAATACTGACCTTGTATTGGAAGTAACGTTCGTATTCGTTCAGGGTATTGTCGCTGTTGATGTCTTCAATATCAGGCTGGGTAGATGCGGATGTCGGGTACGATTCGGGAGACATTTCCGCCGTTGGCGAGTTGCCCTGTGGGCCGTTGAAATTTTTATACCTTTCCATAATCCCCAACTTTTGCTGATCATAGTCGGAACCGCGGTAATAATGGTAATTGTCTCCTGAAGGGTCGTCCGTCACTTTGGCCAGTGCATCCTGGTTCAGGATATTCTTCATTGTTTCCAGATAACTCTTGTTAAATGTTTTTTCATCATTGTCGTTCAACCCATCGAATCCAAGGTCCTGGTATTGCCGGCTTGTCACATTATTATCAAACTCCCTCACGAGCGATTGCAGTGTCGAAACCCGTCCCCAAAGAGTGGTATCCACATTGGCCAGTTGCGGTGTCGTTGGCAAACCATTTTCGAACGATTTTCTGGAATCCTTCAGCACATCTTCCGAAACATCCCCCAGGTTAAAATACAAATCCCCTCCTGTGGCAGTTTGCAGTGAGTCGTTTACAAATGGGTCCATTACCCAGAATTCGATGAATTCGATGTTGGCCGCCTCAAAATCGCTGGTTTGGATGCTGCGCATTATTCCGGCCCAACGTGATTCGGGATCGCGCAGTGTTCCGTCAGAATTTATCCCCTGTGAAAATCGGGATGCCTCAGTGTCATAATTATAAGGGCCTCTTTCCTGCGGATAAAAAGCCAGGTCGAAAACCTGGATATTGGTTGGAAGCCCCACCGGTGTTTCCCTGTCGGGGAAAATTTCCTTCTCGTAAATTTCACGAACCAAATGGTTCGATTGGAGTTTTTTATCGTTTTTTATATGGTCGGGCGTGGTCGGGCTACTTCTCAGGAAAAGCGGATCGATAATGTACCATGCCAGTTTTGCACGGTTAAAGCCATAAATATGATCGTTGTCGGTTTCGGCTTCAGGAAACATTGCTTGTTTTTGCGGTGTACTGGCCAATGCCCATGCCGAACGTGTTTTGAGATCGATGGAAGTTTTAGTGGCCTCAAAATCGTCGATGTAAGCGGTCCCGCTTTTTTTAATCACCTTTGAATGCCCCGGAATCAGTTGGGCAACTTCGCCGTCAAACGAAATAGACGATGGCGCTTTGGTAGAATAAAAAGGTAATTTATCTATCAGTTTCGTAAGAAACAAAGATTCATTTGAATATGCCAAATCTAAGCCAAGCATTGTATTCGAGATTGGATCGTCGCCGTAGTTCACTTTCTGTGTCAATGGCCGTTCCTGCATGTGCAAAACGGTTGCCCCCAAATTAAAGCGGTCGCTGAGCGCATAGTTGGCATGGGCGCCGAGCATGGTTTTACGCTGCATGCTGAACAAATCCTGGCTCTCGGTCGAAACCGAAAGCGGGGTGCCAGATTCGAGCAAACCTGAATTGATAATTTTTACAATTCCTGAAGTATAATCAACGGTATAATCTTGGTTCTCCTGGAGGGTACGGCCACCTTGTGTTACTCTTACCGACCCCCGGGCGAGGTTTTGCGACCCAACCATGATTTCGGAACTTGAAGACCCTTTGTACGAACCCTTTAGTTTGAATTTATTGTGTTCGGCATCTTGCTCGGCAACGGTTCGGGTAGAATCGTACAATGTACTGTAAACATATTTTCGTATCAATGCCGGATCGCCAATCGAATCGGCAAGGTGTTTTCCGAAAGGTTCGAGAACCGGGAAGATGATTTTTCCTGAAGATGAATTTACAGTGATTCCTTCTACGTAGTCAAACACTCCATCGCGCATCACGTCGAGTTGTGAATTCAGTTTGTCGAGGTTCAGAACATTCAGTAAAATATGGCCATTCAGCCTTCCTTCAGGAAGATAATTGATATAAGTTCCAGTTTCGTCGTTCTGGTACATGATGTCGAGCACAAACTCGTCTTTTGTCAACTGATAGGCATTCAGGTCATAAATGTTTTTCATCATCAGTTTCCATGTCGGAAGCTTGGGCGACAAATTGGTGCCTTTCAGTAATTTCAGGACAAGTGTTTCCGGGGCAATGATCCCGCCGGAAGAAAATTCCCCAACCTGGTATATCTTGCCGTTTGCAGTATAATTGTAGGCCACCGCAAGTATTTCGTCAGAGTTTAACGATGAGCGCAAAGAAATATAACCAAGATTTGGATTGATGGTATATTCCGACTCGTTTAACAGCCGCGCCTGTTCAATTTTTTCGAAATCCTGCCCGCCGCTATACTTATCAATAGCAAGTGGGGAAAGTGTTTTGTTTATATTGTCAGACCGCCTGATTCCCGAATAGGTGGTAATCATTTGCTGATAAACGCCGTTGGCATCGTTGAAAGGATATACCGTTTCTGGATATTGAAACCCTGAGTTTTCCTGAAAAGCACCTATTTTATTGAAGATGTTCGGATCGTGCTCGCCCAAATCCATAAATGCAAGGATGTTACGGGCTTCTGTAAAATTGCTCGATTTGTTGGTTACCCATACTTCAATTTTATTGATGGTAACTGATGAACGCACAATTGGCAGGGTTTGAAGTGCACCATTGTAACTGTCGCGGAAATATTGTGCAAGAAAAAAGTGACGGTTGGCATCGTAATCAGAAGCTGCAATTTCAAATGTTTTCTTCTGGGCGCCGCCTTCCGATTCAACCACCTGTGTTTCGCCTTTGTGCTGCGAAAAAATAGTGGTCAGGTTCAGCCTTCCGAACTGCATTTCGGTTTTTACCCCGAAAAGATTGGACCCACCCGTGATGAGCGATCCGTTCAGCGGCAATGAAACATTTCCTGCTTCAATTTTTTTGATGATCTGGTCCTCGTCGCCTGTATAGCCAAGGTTCATTTTATTTTCGTAGTCGAAAGTTGCTTCAGTATTGTAGTTGACACGCATTTCCATACGGTCGCCTATTTTACCCATCACGTTCATCTGTATTTTCTGGTCGAAATCGAAAGTGGGAACTTTGCGCAAACGTTCAGGAGTAGAAGGGTTTTCGGTGGCATTCATCTGGTAACCAAAGCTTACTTCCACATACCCCTGCGGGCGGATGTCAATGGTATTGCTTCCGAAAATTTTACTGAATATTTCGCCGCCAATCGTGAGCCGTGGTATTAATCCACCTTTGTCTTCAATACCTTTGATCCTTGTCTGGTTGCGCCAGTAATTCTGCACCGACTGTTCAAAATCGTATTTCTGAAATTCTTTTCTCGACATCGTTTTTGGCAACCTGAAATTGAGGCCGCCAATCTTTTCAGTAAAAATATACTCGCCGGTAACCGGGTCGTATTCTATTTCGGTACGAATATTCGACGGGCGTTTCAGGAACAGTTTGGCACTGTCTTTTTTATCGGGGAATGCAAAAGCCGGTTCATCTTTAAATTGGTACGGCAATACGCCAACGGTATCAATCCTGACCGGATCAGGTGGAATGTCAAGGAAAGTAAATTCATTGTAATTCCTGACGGTTGTTCTTGATTCCGTGGGGTTTCCGCCAAAAGCATAAACAAAAGATACAATGATTATTAGAAGTATGTTTCTGCAGTACTTTTTCAATTCCGAAAACTTTTTTCTGATTAAAGGCTTTTCAGTGCTTGTTTTATCACACTTTCAACTGACTGTTTTGGATTTGCAGCCAAAATTTTATCCAGTTCTTTTTCAACCGGTTTCTTCGCAAATCCCAGCATTATCAAAGCAGATAACGCTTCGTTTCGCAATGTATTGTCTGCCGAAGCTACAATTCGTTCGCTGGCAGGCGACTTTCCGACTTTATCCTTTAAATCGATAATTACACGTTGGGCTGTTTTGATTCCGATGCCCTTAATACTCTTCAACAAATTGACATTTTCGGTCAGGATGGCATTTCTGATTTCATCGGGCGAAAGTGATGAAAACATCATGATCGCTGTATTCGATCCGATACCACTAACTGAAATGAGCATCCTGAAAAGTTCACGTTCGGTTTCAGTAGAAAAACCATATAACAGGTGTGCATCTTCGCGAATTACCTGATGGATAAACAACTTGGTGGTTTCGTTGCCGTGGAGCTGGGTATAGGTATTGAGCGAGATATGTATAAAGTAGCCTACTGAATTGGCTTCCAATATAATATGTGACGGTTTCAACGTGGCAACAGCACCCTTGATATATTCGAACATACACTGATCAGGTATTAAACTCCTTCTTCAATTGCCTCAAAATCAACCGACTCGTCAACTTGACCCTGATTGATTTCATATTTCTTCAAGGGATTTTTTGTAATTTCCTTGTACCGGGCCCTGTTCTTGAAAATATCAATCGCAAGGTACAAAGATTCGCGGAACGAATCAGGCGATGCTTTATCTTCGCCCGCAATGTTGAACGCTGTGCCGTGTGCCGGCGAAGTGCGGATGATTGGCAATCCGGCGGTATAATTTACGCCCCGTTCGAACGAGGCCATTTTAAACGGAATCAGACCCTGATCGTGGTACATGGCCAAAATGGCATCAAATTTCACAAAATCACCCGATCCAAAAAACCCATCGGCCGGATACGGGCCAATTGCAATAATGCCTTCGTCTTTAGCTCTTTGGATGGCTGGAATAATGATGTCATTTTCTTCATTTCCGAGCAATCCGTTGTCTCCGGCATGTGGGTTTAGAGCAAGTACTGCTATTCGCGGCCGTTTTATAAAAAAATCTTTTTCGAGCGACTGGTTGATAATACGCAACTTATTCAGAATCGCTCCTTTGGTAATTTTCGACGAAACTTCTGAAATTGGAACGTGCCCCACTACCACTCCAATCTTCATCGATTCACTAACCATAAGCATCACAAAATCGCGGGCATTGAACCGCTCGGCCAAATATTCGGTATGCCCCGGAAAATTAAATTTATCTGATTGGATATTATCTTTATTGATAGGGGCTGTGATCAGTGCATCAATATCGCCATTTTTCAGGTCTTCAACTGCCCTTTCCAAAGCCATGTATGAAGCTTCACCAGCCATTTCGCTCGATTTACCAAGTTCAACGCGTATATTGTCGTCGATACAATTGATGATGTTGGCTTTCCTGGAATCAGCCTCGCTGGCAGTACGGATATGATTGAAGTTAAAAGTTTCGATATTCAGCGCTTTTTTATGATAGGCGGCCACCTTTGGCGATCCGTAAACAATCGGGATACACATTTCAAGGATACGGGGTTCCATCAATGTTTTTATTATCACTTCGTAACCAATCCCATTGATGTCTCCCTGTGAAATGCCAATCACTATTTTATCTCGTTTCATTCGTTTTTCTCCTTAAATTGATGATTATTCGTTGAATAGTCTTTTTTTATGCAGCGCAAATTTAATCTATTATTTAGTCTATTTCAAAGTTGCTGTCACTTCGGCACCCAAAGATTAGAAGATAATCAGAATAACCACGAATAAAATCAGCAACATAAATAAGATTAATTGATTGCGTACAAACAGACCAAGAAGCAACAGTATTTCAATTTCTTCGGTGCAGGCGGTAAAAACTTCGATGGTGCCTTTGTCTTTCGACAATAACTCGTTACTTTGGTAGGTAATCAACTCATCACCATTGAATTTCCAGGACCACCGCGATTGCCAGAAATTCTTCACTTCAAGTTCAAACCGCTTCCCATTGATAATGATATCGCTTTTCGGATTAAAAAGGTTCACCATGATGGTTCCCAGTAGTTTCTGGGTGTTGCCGTCATAAATCTCCAATTTGGAAAGAAAAAATTCACGGCTCAAAATAAACCTTCGTCCCTTTATCATTCCATGAGCTTTCGAACCAATGAGGCTTTCCCATACAATCGAACCAATATGATTTGAACCATGTGTTATTTCAAGCTGATTCTTAAAAATTCCTTTCGACCAAATATATCTTTCCATGGTTTCCTCCTGTTTCAATCAGCTGCAAGTTAAGAAAAAAACTAGTCACAATTATCGCCCAGATTCAGCAATTCTACTTTCCTAAAATCAACCGGGTGACTTTCGGCCTGAAGTGAGATTGTGCCTTTTTTAAGTAGTTTATTGCCGTCAGCCGGGAGTAATTTGACGTAATTAGGGTCGCGTTCGTCGAGTTGGGGCTGTGTATATTCTAAAACAGTTTGTCCATCTATTAGGTGACGGATTATAGAGTCGCCACAAACTTCAACCTCAACAGTTACCCATTGGTCGCCATGATACGTTTTCGATTTTGAATTGGTGCAATGTGTTGTCCAGAGAGAATCATTTAACACCACATTTGTTCCGGGAGTGCATAAATTGAGGGTCGAACGCTCATCAGTTCCGTTTCCGCCCAAGAGCTGAACTTCAATGGAGACCGGAAAGTCCTGATCCAGTTCCATACTTTCGGCACTTTGCCCGTGAAGCATGATTCCACTATTGCGAAATGCCCAACCTGCGCCCTCAGGAGCCTGCTCGCCTACAAAGCGATATTCGACACGGATTTTGTAATGTGAGTATTGCGTTTTGTAAAAAATATGTCCAAAATGCCCATCGAATTTATCATACTGATCGTACCTTACTTTTAGCAGGCTATCTTCAACCCTGAAAGTATTGTTGTAATTCTCATTTAACGGAAATTCTGTGATTTTGATGTTCCAGTCGCTTAAATCCTTTCCGTTAAACAATTGGATCCATCCTTCATTTTTTGGTTTCGGCGCGGCACATGACATTACAAAAGCAACAGCCACCAGAAAAAGAACTGATTTTATTGAAATTTTACACATAATATTCTTTGGTTTTTAGGTTTACAAACTGGACTTGAAAGATAACCATTAATTCTGAAAATTAAATCCTAAATAAGTTTGCGGATTTGTTAAAAAAACAAAGAGCTGGCTTTGGCTCCGGCTCTTTGTTGAACGAAATAAAAAATTTGAGGAAAGGCAAAACAGACACTATTTCTTGTCCTTTTTAGCTTTTTTCTCCAGCCTTTTTTCCTTTAACGTTTTTACAGGCTCTTTTTTTTTCGTTCTTTCGGGTATCTACTCCTTTTGCCATAGCAATTAATTTTGTTGGTTATTATTCTAATCCTGAACACATAACATAAACTGAACATTTAGTGTTGGTACTTAAACGACACCAGATCAAAATTACCATTTTTTGGATAAGAACAATGGGGTTGAAGAGGTAATGTTTTTATTGAATTCACCGTATTTGATTGTCCGACCCGCTTCAGCAGAAAATTTGGTGATGCTTTCGGTTGCCAGCAAACTTACCTGCCGGTGCCACTTTCCTGAATGTGCATCACCAACAACACCGATTTCGGTGAGTTGAATGGAATCAACCGGGTTTTTTACCGTGCCTTTTTTTATTGAGGTGTTGACCGAAAGTATTTTGATGTTCATTTTCTATTTTTTTGTTTTGCTGATCAGCCGGATTTTTTCCATCACCATTTCTTTGTCAACGGCTTTGCACATGTCGTAAACGGTAAGCAGCGCGACATTGACACCAGTGAGCGCTTCCATTTCGACACCGGTTTTGCCAAAACAAAGCGTGGTACATTCTGCTGATACACCATTTCCCTGAAGGGTGCATTTCACATCAATTTTCCAGAGTTGCAGCGGATGACAAAGTGGAATCAGTTCGCCGGTTCGTTTGGCCCCCTGGATTCCGGCAATCTCGGCGACTGTCAGCACGTTGCCTTTTTTCATCTGGTTTTGCCTGATTAATTCAACTGTTTCGGGCTGAAGGCGAATAAAACCACTGGCCACTGCTTCGCGCTCCTGATCCGGCTTCTGGCTGACATCAACCATTTTAGCCTTTCCTTTTTCATCGGTATGTGATAGTTTTTTCATATTCGTAAAAATATTGATACTTTCATTCTTAGAGGCGGTTTCTATTCCGTCCGAAAATAGTTTAATGCCTTGATTATCATTTTGTCGCGGACGGTTTGTCCATGTTATTTTTTACCCGGGGCGCTACTCCTTCGTCGTTTGCCCCGGGAGATTGTTGTTCTGCCCTTTCAGGGCGAAAAAATCGAAATTCGGCCAATGTTCAACAATCAATTTCTGTTCGGCAACAACTATTATAAAAGCACAACCTGGAACTTTGAACTTGAAACCTGGAACTCAATTTATCCTCCGATGTTGTAGAACCCACCTGATTGGTTGTATGTTCCGCTTCGGGGTTTGTTGCCAATTGTCAGGTTCAATGCTTCCTGATGCCCCAACTTTCGGATGTTGTATGCTAGATCGCTGAAAAGGCAAGGTTTGATGTCGCCGTTGGCCAACAACCGAACACGGTTACATTTGCTGCAGTTTCCGCCTTCGCCACCTTCAACAGTCGAAAACTCGCCGGTTTTCAGGTTCATTTGATGAATAAACCGAAGGCTGAGTCCACGGTCTTCGCAAAACTGTTTTAATTTTTGTGTTTCTTCATCGGGTTGTCCCAGCAAAACACAATTGATTTTGATAGGTTCCAATCCGGTATCACGTGCGGCATCAATTCCTTCCAGAACCTGCGCCAAATCACCGTTTCTGGTAATCTGGCAATATTGTTCAGGACTCACTGTGTCCAAACTGATGTTGATCCGGTTCAGCCCGGCTTTCTTCAAATCAACAGCATATTCAGAAAGTAATACTCCATTGGTGGTCATTGATAAGTCTTCCAACCCGTCAATTGCTGCGAGCTTTGCAACCAGTTCGACGATATTTTTTCGAACCAACGGTTCACCGCCCGTCAACCGAACTTTGGTAATTCCGTTTGCAACTGCAATTCGTGTAAAATCCACGATTTCCTCAAAGCTCAGAATATCGGCACTATCGAGCAGACGGATGCCTTCTTCCGGCATACAATAGGTACAGCGAAGGTTGCAGCGGTCGGTCACCGAAACGCGTAAGTAATTGATGGTTCGGTTAAAGCGGTCGAACATTTACAATTTCTCCTTTTTTGATTTCTGTTTTTCCAGCGGGAATTGAAATGTATCCGAATGCCTGATGATAGGCATGAATATGTGCAGAACCATGATAGTCAATCATTCTAACCTCATTCTGATCGGTAATCTGAACTGGCAGGCATTCTTCCCTGTCAGTCTTTTTTCTGCTGAAATCCTGGCTCATTGCCATTGGCAACCGATTTTTAGATTGTTCATAATTCATCAGTTTCCGGAGAAATGGTTTGGCGAATACTTCGAACTGAATGAACGATGAAACCGGGTTTCCGGGCAAGCCGATGATATATTTATTCCCTTTAGTTGCAAAAGTGGTGTGCTGTCCGGGTTTGATGCTTATTTTGCTGAAATGGATTTCGAAACCCAGTTCCTGAATTATCTGAGGCACAAAATCAAAATCGCCCACAGAAACGCCGCCTGAAAGAATTGTCACATCACTTTCATCAACCGATTTTTGGATGATTTGTTTGGTGAGTTGTTGATCGTCAGGCACAATTCCGTAGTAATTTACCGGGGACCCGCTTGATTTGGCCTGGGCAAAAAGCTGAGGTCCGTTTGAATTGCGTATTTGAGAAGGAGCTGGGCTTTCTTCAGGATTGACCAGCTCTGAACCAGTTGAAATAATTCCAACAACCGGTTTTTTATAAACGAGCGGAGAAACACAGCCGACCGAAGCCAGTATTGCAATGTGCTGAGGTTTCAACTGCGTTCCTATTAGCTAAAACCAGATCGCCTTCTTTTAGATCTTCGCCTTTCATGCAAATGTTTGAATTGGTTTTTGCTCCGGTAAAACGAATTTTTCCAGGGGAAATTTCTTCGGAATATTCGACCATAAAAACAGTGTCGGCACCTTCGGGAACCTGAGCTCCTGTCATGATCTTGGAACATTCGCCGGCACCAATAATTTTGTTGGGAGTATAACCGGCCTGAATCAATTCAATGAAAGTAAGTTCCTGACCTAAATCTGTCCGGCGACAGGCATATCCGTCCATGGCCGATTTGTTGAAAGGTGGCATGTCGGCATCGGCAAAAACATCCTGAGCCAGAATGCATTTTGCCGATTGCATATAATCAACATTTTCGGTTCCTAACGGAATTGCTTTCGAAAAGGCAATTTCAATGGCATGTTTAAGAGTAATCATCTTGTTTCGTTTTCCATTTTTGGTCAAAAGTTATTGATGTGGGGTCCAAGCTGAATTGTCCGCTGTCGGAATATACAATTAAATCAGCCATTTCCTGCATTTTCAGGGCAGCAGCTTTGATAGCTTCGTATTTATTCTGAATAAAAATATAAAAAGCAGGTTCAAGTTTATTTCGTAAGGCTGCCGACTCAACAATTACGGCCTGTTCAGGATCCAACTCTCCTGAAACCAACATAAAAGCTTCTTTCAGGAAAGCATCAGTGGTTTGAATATAGAAAACCTTTTCGGCTCCGGCCTGAAGAAACAAAGAGCTGTCTTTGCCAGAATTTAAATCAGTTTCCTGAAAAATACGGTAATTATCAGTAACATGGATGGGAATTAATCCGCAGGTTGGTTCATGAAAATGTGGCGTAATTTTGATCGCGGCTATTTTCTGACCAGCATTTAGAGCAATTACCCTGCGAATGAAACTTGTTTTGCCAACGTTTTGTCCGGATCCCGAAACCAAAAGAATATTGTTTGCATTTTGTGTCATACGAATATTTTTTAAAATTTACTTTTTGTAAAAGTTCATTTGCTGCATATAATCCCAGGTGCGGTAAGGAATAAAATGGCGAACATCTTTGCCTTCTTTGATAGAGTTGCGGATGAAGGTTGAGGATATTTCCATGAGCGGTGCATTGGCAACCTGAACGCGCTGATATTTTTTAGCGCTTTCAGGATTAAAACCATGACGCGGATATACGATGATGTCGTAATTTGCCAGTAGTACATCAGCATTTTTCCATTTGTGAATGTTCTCCAGATTGTCGGTTCCCATCAGGATGAAAAACTGGTGTGTCGGATATTTTTCACTCAGGTAAGCCAGCGTGTCGATGGTGTAGGATGGTTTGGGGAGATTGAACTCAACTTTGGAGGCGCGGAAGCGAAGATCGTCGCCAATTGCGCGGTTAACAAGCTCTAACCGTTGATAATCGTCCAAAAGTGTTTTTTTCTTTTTCAGCGGATTTTGCGGGCTCACCACAAACCAAAGCTGATCTATTTCGGTGTATTCGACCATAAAGTTGGCAATGGCCATGTGCCCCACATGAATAGGGTTGAATGAGCCAAAATAGAGTCCGGTTTTGATCATGATTTTCGTTTCTAATTTCAGATTTACATTGGATATTAGCTTTTGGCGGCTTGCGGCTGGCAACTGTCCAGAAATTCGCGGATACACTTTTCAGCTTCTTCAAATGCAACTTGAAGATGTTCGTTTACAATGATGCAGTCGAACTGGCTGGCAAAAGTCAATTCGTATTCGGCTTTTGCAATCCGGTTCTCAATTACTTCAGGAAAATCGGTTGATCTTGAAACCAGCCGGTTGCGCAATTCTTCAACCGAAGGCGGTTGCACGAAAACGGCAAGTGCCTCGTTCCCGTAATACTTTTTGATGTTGCAGCCGCCAACCACATCCACATCAAAAATGACATTTTTCCCGTTGTTGCGGATTCGTTCAACTTCTGATTTCAGCGTTCCGTAGAATGTTCCCTGATAAACTTCTTCCCATTCCAGAAATTCATTGTTGGCAATTTTATTCAGGAACTCTTCAGCAGTGAGAAAATAATAATCTTTCCCATTGGTTTCGGTGTGCCGCATCCCTCGACTGGTAGCAGAAATGGAGAATCCGAGATTTAAATCCTTGTCGAGAAGGTGCCGCACAATGGTGGTTTTACCTGCTCCGGATGGTGCTGAAAATATGATTAGTTTACCGTGGTTCATGTAATTATTTTATTCCATAGTTACCAACCAATTACATAAGTTTACGAATTGATTGTCAACAGTTAAGTTCGCACAATTCGTAATTTCACCTTTAATATATTGGTTGAAAATTTCTTTTGACATACTTGTTTCAATTGCAGCACCAATAAATACCAGAGGTAAATCTATATTATGCTGCTTGAAACCTTCTCTAACCCTTATTAATGCAGTATTGGCAGTTTTCCAATGTTCATCTGCCCCAGCAGGATCAATTCCGCCTTTTAACTCTCCAATTATTTTGTAATTCTCAGGATTTTGAATTATGGCTTTAAATTCTTTTGCCTTACAAAACATTTAGCACCTGTTCTTTAATCTTTTCCAGGTTGTCTTTCATTTGTACAACAATGCGCTGGAGGTTACTTTCGTTGGCTTTTGAACCAAGTGTATTGATTTCGCGGCCGATTTCCTGAGCGATAAAACCCAGTTTTCGTCCTGAAGGTTCTGGTTCATCCATCATGGTTTCGGCGAAATAGCTGCAATGATTGGCCAGCCGCACTTTTTCTTCGTTGATGTCGAGCTTTTCCATATAATAAATCAGCTCCTGCTCAAAACGGTTTTTGTCAACATTCCCGTTCAGTTGCAGTGCATCCAGACTGTCCGTAATCTTGGCCTTTACATTTTCCATCCGCTGATTTTCGAATGGCTCTACCTGTTTCAGCAAATCCAAAATGTTGGCAATATTGGCCACAATATCAGTTTTAAGCGCTAGTCCTTCCTGATCGCGAAACTTATTGAGTTCTTCGAGGGTTTTTGTCAGGTTTTCGCGAACAACCAACCATTCCGATTCGTCGAGTTCGTCGTACACCATTTTAACGGTTTCGGGCAAACGCATGATGCTATCCATAATACTTCCGTTTACTTCGAGCCCTAATTCCTGATAAACATCGCTGAGTTGCCGGTAATAATCTTTGACAATTGAAGTATTGATCCTTGACGTACTTTCAGCTCCAAGATTGTCGATATAAAGTGCAAAATCGACCTTGCCACGGGTGAGCATTTCGGAGATCAGCCGTCGGATTTCAATGTCTTTTTCGCGGTACATCGCCGGAATCCGGGTGTTGATATCGAGTTGTTTGCTATTAAGCGACTTAATTTCGAGGGTGATTTTTTTATTTCCTACTTCGAATTCGGTTTTCCCAAATCCTGTCATCGATCTGATCATTTGTGAGAATTTTAGGGTGCTAAGATATGGATTTGTTTTCAGGCAATTACTCCCGATCCAATAAGTTCGTCGCCTTCGTACCAGGCAGCAAACTGGCCGGAAGTAATGCCACGCTGTTCTTCGTCAAAAATAATATACATTCCATCATCGTGCTGGTAAATGGTCGCTTTTTCTAGTGGTTGCCGATAGCGGATGCGGAGGTCGTATCTTCTGTTTTCACCTGTCTCCATTGCCAAATCGGTTCGTATCCAGTGAATTTCATCCTTCGGAATAAAAAGTCCCGGTCGGTACAGTCCCGGATGTTCAGTTCCTTCTCCAACATATAAAATATTGCGGTTTATGTCGGTTCCCAGCACGAACAATGGATCGTGATGGCCACCAATATTGAGTCCTTTGCGTTGTCCAACAGTATAATAATGAGCGCCGCGATGTTCACCGATCACCGCACCGTTCCATGGTTTGTAAGGAAATGCCGAACAAAGCTTATGGAAGTTTTCTTCAGTTTTTTCTACATTTTTTTTCTTCGAGATAAAATCGGTAGGGATTTCAATCACATTACCGGTTTTTGGTTCCAGTTGTTGCTGAAGGAAGGTGGGCAAATCAACTTTCCCAACAAAGCAGATGCCCTGCGAATCTTTGCGCTCGGCGGATGGAAGGTTTGCTTCGCGGGCAATTTCACGCACTTCAGGTTTTTCCAGATGCCCGATCGGGAACATGGATTTCGACAACTGATATTGATTTAACTGACATAGAAAATAGCTTTGATCCTTGTTGTTGTCTTTTCCGGCGAGAAGCTGGAGAATTATCTGTCCGTCTTTTTCTAACTCCGATTTTCGGCAGTAGTGGCCGGTCGCCACAAAGTCGGCGTTGTATTTCAGGCATTCATCCAGAAAAATATCGAATTTGATTTCGCGGTTACAAAGTACATCGGGATTGGGGGTGCGGCCTTTGCTGTATTCGGCAAACATGTAATCGACCACACGCTTCTTGTAATCTACGCTGAGGTCAACAATATGGAAAGGAATGTCGAGTTTTTTGGCTACCATTCCGGCAATCATGGCATCGTCTTCCCAGGTGCAACGCGATGTAATCGTTCCGGTGCGGTCGTGCCAGTTCACCATGAACAATGCCACCACGTCATATCCCTGTTGTTTAAGTAAATAGGCTGCAACACTCGAATCAACGCCCCCCGAAAGGCCAATAACAACTCGTTTCATGGGTTTCAAATTCAAAGTTTGCTTCATTGGTCTTGATCGCGATTTAAAACTTATGGGTTCGGCCCAAGTTTTTGCAGGCAGATGATTTTTGTACTGAATAACAATTGGATAGGCAAAAGTATGGAAAACGGAGAACTATTCCAAAGATCAATTAGATCAGTTCATCCTGATTAATATCTCCAACATCGATAATTTTTTTCAGGATGGCGTACATGGTCATTCCTGAAGCCGACTTGATACCTGTTTTTCCTGAAATATTCTTGCGGTGGGAGATAACTGTGTGTGTGCTCACGAACAACTGATCGGCGATTTCCTTGTTCGAATAGCCTTTAGTTATCAGTTGAAGGACTTCTATTTCGCGTTTGGTAAGCTCTGTATCGGTTTCTTTTATACTGTTTGAAATGAATGAGTTCAGAATTTCATTTACCTTGTAGCATATCAACGCCGGGGCATCGTACAGATTTATAGTTTGATTTGAATGGGCTGAATTTGTATCAAGATGGAGTTTTAGAAACTTAACAGTCCCTGCTGAAGAAAGGATTTGCCGGATGAATGTACCACTTTTTCCAAATTCTTCGGCGGTGGCTATTACCAGAATATTTCCGTTTAACTGAGGATAATCAATGATCTCGTCGCCACGGTGAAGCACAATGACTTCGCCAGCAAGACTGCCTTTCATTATTTCTGTAAGTCCTGCCAATACAATATCAGAAGGACTGATTACCACGATGGATTTGTTTGGGTTGCTAGTCATGGCTTTCCTGTAGCTTTTCAAGCTGTTTTACCTTTGGAAGTAAAATATGATCTTCGATGCGCGAATGGTTTTTCAGGTCTTTTTCGAACATGAATAAATTTGCCAGAAAAGCATTTCCGCGATTTTGATCGTAGTTGGGCGGTAAATATTTGATGATGATGTTTTTAAGGTCATCCATCTTGTCGTCCATCTGCGAATGTTCTTTCTCGAAACTGGAGATTGAAAAATCCGGGCACTTTTTGGTAAACAGATTCCTGATTGCAGGATTTGCAATGACTGCATTTAATTCAAGAATATATGGAAACATCTCGCGCTCTTCGAAATTGATGTGAATCACGAATTCCTCTTTGAATTTGGCATAGAACTTCCGGATCAGACCGTTGTCGGTGCTTTCATCGGGACTGGCCGATAGAAAAAGCTCTATCAGCCGGTCATTTTCCGGAATCAGGTAATCAATGTAATAACGGTGTGTTTTGATAAGGTAATCAATCACCATTGAAACGGGAAAGTCGAGCAGCCGTTTTTCAGGAAAATAAGCTTCGTAATGAAAAACATTGATAGTTTCGACGAAGAAATTAAGGTCAATTCCCTTTTCCTCACAAATGTTCCTGATCGAATTGTCGCCAAAACCAAGCTGAATACCAAAGCGGTTGATCACCGGCAGCAATGAATGATCCTTGAGAATGACCGATGCGAGTTTGCTGTTTTCGTTAAATAATTCCATACACACAGAAATTAGTTGATAGATTCAAAGATGACAATATTTCCGCTGAAAGGTTCACTTTTAAAAAGCAACCCCACTTGCGGTGAGGTTTCCTGAATAATTTATGGCCGTCTGCTCCAAAAACTCCTTTTAGGCTTCGGTTCAGGTTGGGCTGATGGATGATTGCTTGGTCTGGGCTCGCGGTTGCCAGAGGTTTCCCTCACTGCCTGTCCGTTATGTTCGCGCCTGATTGGTTTCCTTGCCGTTTTGGCCGGTGCTTTTTCAGGAGTAAAATCAGTCATGGCATACGGATGATCATTGACCACCGGTATGTTTTGTGAAATTAACCGCTGAATGTCGCGCAAAAACAGGATTTCGGTGTTGTCGCAAAATGAAAGAGCGATACCACTTTGTCCTGCACGGCCGGTACGGCCAATACGGTGAATGTATGTCTCCGGAATATTTGGGATCTCGTAATTGATCACATGCGACAAATCGTCCACGTCAATTCCGCGGGCAGCAATGTCGGTCGCAACCAATACACGTATTTTTCCACCTTTAAAGTCTGACAAGGCTTTCTGGCGTGCATTCTGCGATTTGTTTCCATGAATGGCCTGTGCCTGATGTCCGTTTTTCTGAAGAAACTGAACGACTTTGTCGGCACCATGTTTTGTTCTGGTAAAAACCAAAGCCGAGATTATTTCCTGATTTCTCAGAAGATAAAGAAGCAAGCTGCGTTTATCGGCGTAATTCACCATGTACATTTGTTGCTCAACCTTTTCAGCCGTAGTTACTTCGGGAGTCACCTCTACTTTTACCGGATTTTTAAGGATCGTAGCCGAAAGTTTTACAATGTCGGTAGGCATGGTGGCCGAGAAAAAGAGCGACTGCCGTTCTCTGGGCAATTCAGCAATGATGCGTTTTACATCATGTATGAAACCCATGTCGAGCATCCGGTCGGCTTCGTCAAGCACAAATAGTTCAATGTTGCGCAGGTCGATGTATCCCTGGTTCATCAAATCGAGCAAACGGCCCGGAGTGGCGATCAGAATGTCGATTCCCTGGCGCAAAGCATCGGTTTGAGGACGTTCGCCCACACCACCATAAATCACAGCATGTTTCAGTCCGGCATATCGTCCGTAGGCTGCAAAACTTTCGCCAATCTGGATTGCCAGTTCGCGTGTTGGTGTTACGATCAGCGACTTAATTTTGCGTTTTCCTTTGGCCGGAATGTGCGTGTCGCAAAGGATCTGGATGATCGGAATGGCAAAAGCTGCCGTTTTTCCGGTTCCTGTTTGTGCACAACCTAATAAATCTTTTCGCTGAAGTATAATGGGTATTGCTTGTTCCTGAATTTGGGTCGGTTTAGTGTAACCTTCTGTTTTTAAAGCCCTCAGGATGGGCTCAATTAAATCTAAATTTTCAAATGACATTTTATTTATTTGGAAAGGCTTTCTATCAAACTTTATTGATGAGCCTTTGTGTTAACGGCGCAAATCTAAACATAAAAAAGCTCCTAAATGTGAAGTCCGGGATAAATCTTTGTTTGCGCTGAAATAGAATTACTTACAGGAGTTGATCTTGATGGATTGAACTTTTTCTTTTTATTGACAAAGGTGACAAAATTGCACGAAAAGATTAATTTTTCGTAATATGATTGCATTTGATGAAGCTGGTGTTTCTTTGGTATCCTGGGAAAATGATTTTTCGTTACATTTGTCAAAAGCAAAGACATGAACACTTTAAAAATTAGAACCAATTTTCATCATTTGATTGATCAGATCAGCAATGAGCAGTTGTTGATTAAGCTTTATCGCATTATGGAGCAGGCAAGTTCTACAGCCGATGGCCAATTATGGAACAGGTTATCAGAAGCTGAACAAATCGAATTGTCAAGAATTGAACGAGAAGTTCAGTCTGATAGGGATTTGATTTTGAATGATCAAATGCAAACCAAACATCAGAAATGGCTTTAAAGGTCAAATGGTCAAAGTACGCTGATCAGAGTTTTGACCGAATTCTGGATTATCTTGAAGCTGAATGGGGAGAGAAAGTGACCCGTGCATTTGTTCGCCGGACTTATGAGTTTCTTGATTTATTAGCTGAATTTCCCGAAATCGGATCTGTAGAAAATCCTGAACGGCAAATTCGGGGTTTTGTTTTAATCAAACAGATCACCGTATTTTATATCCGAAAAGCCGATACCATCATTCTTCTGAATTTTTACGATAACCGGCAAAAGCCAACAATCAAAACGAAATAAGATTCATTGTAAATAATAGAAAAGCAGGGCGATAGTTCTGTACTTCATTAGTTTTAAAAACTCCGGGTTACTGTTCATGACCGCCAGCACCGCTGAGGGCAAAGGAAACATGGAGGAAAACCAACCCGGAACGGGTTGAATATTAGATAGCCTGAACCGCAGGACGACATTGCAAGTTTTAATGGACAATCCGTGTCAAAGCATTTTCGTATTCTTCGTCTGTTTTTATTACACTTATTGTCATCTTCAATTAACATTTTATTTCTATTTACCTGTTCTATATATCTCCAATGCCGCCGGAAATGGTTGCAATGCCCGCTCGAAAATACCCAGCGAATAGGCAATTGTCAGTCCGTAATTGGTAAGCGGGACACCTGCCATCCGTGCTTTCATCATCCGCGAAAGCATTTCTCTGCGGTTCCACATACAGGCACCGCAGTGAATAATCAACTTAAATTCGGCGAGGTTGTCCGGAAAATCGTGGCCACGGTGATGCACAAAGTCCAGTTTTCCACCAACGTATTGGTTGAGCCAGTTTGGAATTTTAATTGTACCGATGTCTTCTTCAATTGGGTGGTGCGAGCAGGCTTCGGCAATCAGTATTTTGTCGCCCGCTTTTAGCTGGTCAATAGTCATTGCGCCTTTTACCATCTCCGGAAGGTCGCCCTGGTAACGCGCAAATAATATGGAAAAGCTTGTGAGCGGAATTTCAGGAGGCGTGTCGGCAGCTACTTTCAGGAAAGCCTGACTATCGGTTACCACCAGTTTTGGCGGTTTGTTGAAGCGAATGAAAACTTCCTTCAATTCATGATCTTTCACCACTACACACATTGAATTGGCATCGAGCAAATCGCGGATGGCATTTACCTGAGGCAGGATTATCCGGCCTTTGGGCGCTTCTTTGTCGATAGGCACAACGAGCACAGCCATTTCGCCCGGGCCAACCAGGTCGGACACGATGCACGGACGGTTAATGAAATCATCGGGTGCATGGTTCAGAATCGCATGTCTCAAATTCTGAATTCCAAAACCGGTGAGTGCCGAAGTTTCAACTACCGGAATTTTTTCTCCGGAGAAGCTTTTTACCATACAATTGCCCGTTGGAACCAAATCGCATTTGTTCAAAACCACGATAATCGGGATGTCGCGGTCTTTCAGCTCTTTCAGGATGGTTTCTTCAAAATCGCCCCATTCGTTGTAGTTTGCCACTATCAAACCGAGTTCGGTGCGGTCGAAAACCGACATGGTTTTTCTAATGCGTTGTTCGCCCAATGCACCTGTATCGTCAATCCCGGCAGTGTCGATAAAAAGGACAGGCCCAAGCGGTAACAATTCCATTGGTTTTTCCACCGGGTCGGTGGTAGTTCCGGCAATTTCAGAAACAATGGAAACTTCCTGACTGGTAAGGGCATTGAGTACCAACGATTTGCCCACATTTCGCCGGCCAAAAATGCCGATATGGAGCCTGAACGATTTGGATGCGCGCATGATTGTTTTGTTTTATGCCTGCAATTTACAAACAACTAATTGTTAAAAGCAAATATACACAATCAGGCGTTCAATGTAAACCGGCTGAATTGGTATTACGGCGCAGGTGCCCATCTCTCTTTTTATGACAGTAAATACAAGAAGTGGGGTGAAAATACTGGCAGCTATTCAGTAATTGGCCTTGATGGAATACTCGGACTTGAATACAACTTCGGGGAAATCCCTATCAACCTGAGTATTGACTGGAAACCAACAATCAACCTGTTTCGATATTCAGGTTTCTGGGGCGATGGCGCACACTTTCAATCAGGTATATTTTTTAGAAAACTGATCCATTATGGGCCACGATGTCCAGTTGGTAGAAGTTGAACTCGACTCTGGAGAAACAGTGATCGCCGAAGCAGGCGCAATGCTTTATATGGAAGACGGGATAAGCTTCGAGTCAAAAATGGGCGATGGGTCGAACCCCCGAGCAGGATTTTTCGACAAAGTACTTTCTACCGGTTCGCGCCTTATTACCGGCGAATCATTGTTCATTGCCCATTTTACCAATCAGGGCTGGGGTAAAAAGCATGTTGCCTTTTCGGCTCCATATCCCGGAACAATTATTCCGGTTAACCTGCCTCAATATCATGGTACGCTTATCGTTCAGAAGGACGCATTTTTATGTGCAGCCTTTGGGACTAAAATTTCCATGCGTTTTAACCGTAAACTGGGCACTGGATTTTTTGGCAGCGAAGGCTTCATCCTTCAAACATTGCAGGGTGATGGAAAAGCATTTATCCATTTAAGCTGGAAACATTCTTCCCCAACAGGGAAACCATCCATCCAATCGAACTATTCTACACATTGATGGTGTATGCTTTCCAGAAAAAGGCCGAACTGTTATAATCATAACAAACATTTTTAATAATTGTTATCCTTTCAGCATTTTTTCCGCTTCCTCCAAATCCTCCTGGGTGTCGATTCCGATATTTTCAAAAAGCGTTTGTGTCGTTTTTATGCGGTAGCCGTTTTCGAGCCAGCGCAATTGTTCGAGCGACTCGGCTCTTTCGAGCATGCCAACCGGGAGTTTTGTCAGTTCGAGTAAAATATCGTATCGGTAAGCATACATTCCAACGTGGCTGTAAAAAGTATGCTGCATAAGCCAGTCTTCGGGCTGGCAACCGCGCACAAACGGAATGGGCGAACGGCTGAAATACATCGCTTCCTGATTTTTATTAATCACCACTTTTGGCCGGTTTATGTTGGTAATTTCGGCAATATTTGAAATTGGTTTTATCAAAGTAGCGATTTCTGTTTCAGGAGTATTGAAGCAGGTTTTAAGGCTTTCGATCTGCTCCGGACGAATAAAAGGTTCGTCGCCCTGAATATTCAGCACCACATCGACCTTCATCTTTTGGGCGATTTTCCCAGCTGCTTCGGCACACCGGTCGGTACCGCTTTGGTGATTGGCCGAGGTAAAAACGGCTTTTCCGCCAAAATCTTCCACCGCCCTGAAAATCCGTTCATCGTCGGTAGCTACGTAAACCTCATCAAGCGCTTTCCGGGCATTCTCATACACCCATTGCACAATTGGTTTTCCATCAAGAATTACAAGTGGTTTCCCCGGAAACCGCGTTGACTGAAAACGGGCTGGAATGATTCCAATAAAGTTCATTTTTGTGTATTTTCGGCATTTATGAGCAAAATAAGCTAAATCATGTTAAAACAAAGATAGTTCAAGGCTTTGAATGCAAAGTTAATTTATATTTGAAATGAGCATGATTGTAAAAAACATCAATCTGGGGGATAAAAATCCTCATGCGAATTCCATCTGACAAATAAAAAACAAATTATAACAGATGAAAGGTACTTTAAAAGTTAAAATTGTAATTTTGCAAAATTAAACTTATTGTCCTTCAAATGGATATTCAGGAGATAAAACAACGTTTTGGAATTATTGGCAGTTCGCCCGGCCTTCTTCGGGTGATTGAAATTGCGGTGCAGGTGGCCCCAACTGATTTGTCGGTGCTGATTTCCGGTGAAAGTGGTACTGGGAAAGAGTCCTTTCCGCAAATTATTCATCAGTTTTCTACGCGCAAACACGGAAAATACATTGCTGTAAATTGTGGCGCTATACCTGAAGGAACGATTGATTCAGAGCTTTTTGGTCACGAAAAGGGTTCGTTTACAGGTGCGATGGCCGATCGTAAAGGTTATTTCGAAGAAGCCGATGGCGGAACTATTTTCCTTGACGAAATTGGGGAACTGCCACTTTCGACCCAGGTGCGGTTGCTTCGTGTTTTGGAAGCCGGCGAATTCATGAAAGTAGGTTCGTCAAAAACATTTAAAACAAACGTAAGGGTGGTGGCTGCTACCAATGTTAATGTTACTGATGCCATCGAAAAAGGAAAATTCCGTGAAGATTTGTACTATCGGCTGAATACTGTGCCCCTCAAGGTGCTGCCATTGCGCGACCGCAAGGAAGACATCCATTTGTTGTTCAGGAAATTTGCCTCCGATTTTGCCGAAAAATACCGGATGCCCACCATCAGGCTCGACAATGAAGCAGTCGGGATGTTGATCAGCTATGACTGGCCCGGCAATGTACGTCAACTTAAAAACATTACCGAACAGATTTCGATCATCGAAAAGGAACGTATTATTGACGCCAAAACACTGCAACATTACATTCCGCTTCAGGCTGGGAGCAAGCTTCCTGCATTGTACCGCGGATTGGATGAGAAAACCTTCACATCGGAACGTGAAATCCTGTATCAAATACTTTTCGATATGAAGAAAGACATGAACGATCTGAAAAAGCTGGTTCATGATATTTTGGAGAACGAAGCCACAGTTGCCGATATCCGCAACGACAATGCCCAGCTTATCCGTAAACTTTATCAAACGGAAAACGGAAATTATGTTCCTAATCAGGCAACTTCAACCCGGACGAATATTAAACCGCCCGAAAACAATAATATATTTGATACCGAAGAATTTGTCGAAGAATCGTTATCCCTCGAAGACAAAGAGGTTGAAATGATAAGAAAAGCGCTTGAAAAACACAAGGGGAAGCGTAAACACGCTGCCAGCGAACTTGGTATTTCGGAACGGACCCTTTACCGGAAAATAAAAGAATACGACATCCAATAATTATGAAGATACGAATTTATACACTCATACTGCTTGCAGCTGTATTCGCAACAGCCGTATTTACAGCCTGTAAGGTCAGTTATTCGTTTACCGGCGCTTCCATTGCCCCAAATGTGAAAACATTTTCGGTTTACTATTTTCCCAACCGGGCACGACTGGTAAACCCCAACCTGAGCCAGCAGTTTACCGACGGCTTGCAGGAAAAACTGATCAAACAAACTTCGCTTAATCAGATAACCGAAAGCGGCGACCTGGAATTCTCAGGACAAATTACTGAGTACGATACAAAACCAATGAATATTCAGGAAGGTGACATTTCCGCACTAACCAGATTGACGATCTCAATTAAAGTCAAATATGTGAACAACAAAGACCATGACTCAGATTGGGAAAAGTCATTTACTGCCTATGAAGATTTTGACAGTAACCTATCTCTAAGCCAGGAGGAAGATAGGCTGGTTGTCGAAATCATCAAAAAACTGACCGATGATATATTCAATGCTTCGATAGCCAACTGGTAAATAAATGACAGCCGAACAATTATACAAATACATTGAGGCACCCGAGCTGCTGGACCGGGAATCACTTCCGTTCCTGAAAGAACTCACCGAACGTTACCCTGCATTTGAAGCAGGCTGGATGCTCTATCTCAAAAACCTGAAAAACCTGAACGATACTTTATTTGAACAGGAACTGATCAACGGGGCTATTCGTATTCAGGATCGCCGGAAATTGTACCTTTTCCTGAATAAAACGGAAATCGGGCCGGAATCGGACATCAGCGACGAACCATTAGAAAAGCAAGATCCTGTTTTTAACCTGATATTTCCTGATGAATACAAGCTTGATGCGAATGAAAAACCAGAAGAAAGTTCGGAAGAAAAAGTTCAGGAAACTCCAAAAAAACCAGTAAAAGGATTCAGACTGATCGATAAATTTCTGGAAGCACGGCCCAGAATGCCTCAGATAACAGACAAAGAATCAGGTGCGCCAACAGAAGACAGGTCGGCAAAGGACGATGGAAGCGAAGAATTTGTAACCGAAACACTGGCCAACATTTACGCACAGCAAGGTTATTACAAAAAGGCCATCCAGATATTTGAAAAATTAACTTTGAAATATCCGGAAAAAAATACTTACTTTGCCGGTCAGATTGAAAAAATCAAAATTTTAATGAACAATTAATCCATTTAACATGTACACACTGATCACAGTTTTATTATTCATTACCTGCATTTTACTAGTTTTAATTGTATTGGTACAGAACTCAAAAGGAGGTGGATTGGCAAGTAATTTTCAGGCTTCAAATCAGATTATGGGCGTTCGCAAAACAACCGACTTTCTTGAAAAAGCAACCTGGGGCTTAGCCGGGGCATTATTGTTTTTGTCTATTGTTGGCGTTGCGTTCATTCCAAGAGAAAACAAAGTTGGTGGCCAGTCGGTGATTAAGGATCAGATTGAAAACGCTGTTGACCCAAATCAGCTTCCAAGTTTTCCTGCTCCTGCTCCTGCTCCTTCCGATACTGCCAACTAAGGAATATCCTTTCAGAATTAAATCTGAAAATGTAATAACAAAAAATCTTCAATGCTAAATCATTGAAGATTTTTTGTTATTTTGTTTTCAATTAATACCTAAATTAACCAATTATGAATCAATTTAATTCCCAATTCAGGCTGTTAATATTGTTTGTTTTGTTTGTTTTAACTGCCTGCCAGAAAGTTGTTTTACCACCCGAACCAGTTTTGCCGGTACCTACCGAACGTCAGTTGGACTGGCACGAAATGGAGCAATATGCCTTTGTGCATTTTACCACCAATACTTTTACTGATAAGGAATGGGGATTTGGCGACGAAAGCCCTTCTGTTTTTAACCCAACCGCGATGGATGTCACCCAATGGACCAAAACTTTTAAAGCCGCAGGACTGACAGGTCTGGTTTTGACCTGCAAGCACCACGACGGATTTTGTTTGTGGCCCAGTGAATACACAGAACACTCTGTAAAGAACAGCCCTTATAAAGATGGAAAAGGAAATGTGGTTGACGAAGTAGAGAAAGCAAGTCGCGCTGACGGACTGAAATTCGGCGTTTACCTGTCGCCATGGGACCGCAACCGCGCTGATTACGGTTCGCCTTCGTATGTTGAATATTATCGCAATCAGCTAAAAGAGCTTTTTACTGCACACGCTCCGGTTTTCGAAATGTGGTTTGATGGCGCCAATGGTGGCGATGGCTATTACGGCGGCGCAAACGAAAAGCGTAAAATCGATGGTAAAACTTATTACGACTGGCCGGCTACTTTAGGCCTGATTCGTGGAATGGAACCCGACGTGATTTTCTTCAGCGATGCTGGTCCCGATATCCGCTGGTGCGGCAACGAGCGCGGATATGTAAATGAAACCAACTGGAACACCATTACTGCTGATACCCTGTATGCTGGGAAAGGCGGCATTGAGAAATTATTAAACACAGGTGAAGAAAACGGCACCAGCTGGATTCCGGCTGAAGTGGATGTTTCAATTCGCCCGGGCTGGTTTTACCATGCCAAAGAAGATTCATTGGTTAAAACACCTGAACAGCTTTTCGATATTTACCTGAGCTCGGTAGGTCGTGGGTCTAACCTGATCCTGAATATTCCTCCCGATCGTCGCGGACTGGTAAATGAAATTGATGTGGCTTCGCTACTTGGCTGGAAAAAGCTAATTGACGAACGTTTCAGTACCAACCTTGCATTGAACAAACCGGCCAATGCCTCAACGGTTCGTGGAAATTCACCTCTTTACGGTGCGGCAATGGTAACCGACGGAAACAAGGAAACCTATTGGGCAACCAACGATCAGGAGCAAACTGGAACACTTGAGATTGATCTGGGCGAAAGCAATTTGATAAGTTATGTACTGATTCAGGAATACATAAAACTTGGCCAGCGTATCAAGAGTTTTTCAGTAGAAATTGAAAAAGACGGCAATTGGCTGGAGGTAGCAAAAGGAACCACCATTGGCTACAAACGTATCCTTCGAATCAATCCGGTCGAAGCTCAAAAAGTACGATTGGTAATCAGTGGTTCGAAAGCCTGTCCGGTTATATCGAATATGGGGATATATTAATTTTTGCTACTCGTGAAGGAACCGTCTGATGTCGCGAATCTCGCCGACCAATACCAAAATATCATTTTCACTGAAGTCGATTTCAATTTTATCCTCGTTTTCAGCAGCCTGTGCCGAGGAGTAAACGATCCTGTGGTTCCTTTTCAGGGCAATAATTTTCAGGTGCGTCTCTTTTCTGAAATTAACCGGTGAATACTTTTTACCGATAAGTAAAACAGGCATCGCCATGTCAATAATTTTGAACGAATCGGTAATTGAAAACATGTTTTGGATTCCTTTGAAAGGAAGTTTGTGTGCGATGATCTTTGCCGATTCATACTCTGGGTTGATGGTTTCCTTGATGCCAATAGCGTTCAGCACGGTAAGGTGAATAGAAGAACTTTCGCGGCAAATAACCCTTACGACGCCTAATTTTTTGAGCAATGCGGCAATCATTACTGATATTCCGAAATCTTCGCCGATGCAAACAACAAAAACATCGGCCTCTTTAACTGGTAAAAGCCGCAGTGCATGGGGATCTGTCGCATCAAGACAGATGGTATTTGCAACCACGTCTTTAAAATATTCAACCTTGGTCAAGTCATTGTCAACACCGAGCACTTCGTGTCCCATCGCAGTGAGGGTTTTGGCCAGTGAAGCGCCAAAATTTCCTAATCCAATTGTAACAATGTTCATATCGTTTAAGTTATAATTACATTTTCTTTAGGGTAGCGGTACAACGACGAATTGCCATAAGAATGCACCAGCGAAAGCAACAGTGTAATACTTCCCATTCGTCCGATATACATGAGCAGGATGAGAATTGTTTTTGACGGATCCGATAGATGGGGGGTCAGATCCAACGTTAAACCCACAGTGCCGAATGCTGAGAAACATTCAAAAATTATTTTTAGCATTCCAAACTTTCCATCAAAAATAAAAATACCAAATGCACCAAATATAATGATGAAAATGGACAGCGTAATAATTGCAAATGCTTTGTCAACAGAGTATTCGTGAATTTCGTAGCGGTGAATTTCGATGTGGTTTTTCCCTTTCATTATGCGGATGCTGTTAAAAATAGCCAATGCAAATGTGCTGGTTTTAATGCCGCCCCCGGTCGAAACCGGTGAAGCCCCGACCCACATTAAAAAAGTCATTATTAGTATCGAAGGCATTGCCAGGGCCGACATGCTGAAATTATTAAATCCGGCTGTACGTGGCGTAACACTCTGGAAATAAGACATCGCCAGGCGGGCTTTCGTGTCCATGCCTTGTTGTGTGTGTTGTGCTTCAAAAAACATAAACGACAAGGTTCCGAAAATCAGGAGGACTAAGGTGGAGAATATCACTATCTTTGAGTTTAAAGTGATCATTCCTACCCGGTGGGTATAGGGTTTACGGATTTTGATATAATCGTTTAACCAAATAACCTGACATTTGCAGTATTGATATAAATTTAATAATACCGGGAATCCGATCCCGCCCAACACAATCAGGTTGGCAATCCAAAAGTGCACGTTGTAATTTGACCTGATACGTACATCGTATAAATTATCGGTCAGTGTTGAAAAACCAGCATTGCAAAAAGCGGATATCGAGTGGAAAATAGAAAATTTCAGATTATCGCTCACCGAGCCCAAAGCATTTTTTTCGAGCGACCAATAGACAAATGTTGCCCCTATAGCTTCTATCAATAAAGTAATCAATACAACTTTCATTAACGACTTTAAAATAGCATCGTAGCTATCCTGGCTCAGATAATCGCGCAGCATCGACTGCTCGCGAAAAGAAGATTTCTCTTTGAAAAAGATACCGAAAAAACTGGTGATCGCCATCACTCCGATCCCGCCAATCTGAATGAGGCCCAAAATAATGAATTTCCCCAAAAATGTATATCTGGTAGCTGTATCAACCACCGTTAAACCAGTAACGCACACCGCGCTGGTGGAAGTAAAAAGTGCATCGGTAAATGTGATGGGTATGGTAGTTGACATGGGCATCATCAACAAAGTAGCCCCGATAAAAATAAAAAAGGCAAAGCTGGTCATGAACAACTGTGCCGGGTTGAGCACTTTAATCAATGAAGTGAATTCCATTCTCGACAATTCCAGAAAAAATAGCAGGAACGATAACATTTGAATACCAGAAGTTTGATATAGGTAGTATTCAAAATTTTCGCCATAGCTTACCACAAAGATCGGGATGAAAAACAATACAAGGAAAATACCGATGACAAGTTGAGTGATGAACACCTTTCGGTTGCTGGTAAAACCTTTAAAAAAGATTGACCGGACCAGATA
>JANONW010000373.1:0-11901 GCA_031421065.1 Prolixibacteraceae bacterium | reverse complement strand
AGGCTTTTGTTTTAGGCGAAAAAATCAGTTTGAACTGTTTCAGGTAATCGCTGGTTGTACTGATCCCTTTTTTGATTCCGGCTGGGATCGACTCGATCAATCCGTATTTGATTGTTTTAAATTCGAATATCTTTTCCAGATCCTGTTCAAGTTGAATACCAAGCATTCCGGTTTCCGGAATAGTAAGTGGCAAGGTCAATTCATTATTGTCACGTAACACGTTTAACACAATTGTCTTGCCAATGCTATCTTTCAGCGTTGCCTTAAACTGATCGTTGTATTCGTATTTCTGGTCATTCATACCAACAATCCGGTCACCTTTCACCAGACCTGCTGTTTCGGCTGCCGAACTCTTAGAAACCTTGGCAACCTTGTAATCAAACGGTGTCCTGAACGACATTACCCCTTTGCTTTTAATCAACAGGGCCACATCCTCATCCGAAATCTCCACGTTTACTTTTTGCCCATCGCGTTCAACCTGAATATCTGGAGCACTGTCAAGAATTAGGGTAGGAATTATTTTATGAAAGTTTTCCACTTTTTTGTTCCCTACCGATAGGATTTTATCACCGTTCTGAAGACCAATTTGCGCACCGACCGCATCCACTTCAATCCCATATTTCACATTCTCTGTCGGAAGGTATTGCTCGCCCCATGCATAAAGGATGCCGATGTAAATAATGACTGCAAGGATAAAATTCATTAAAACACCGCCAATCATGATCAGCAAACGCTGCCACGATTTTTTAGAACGGAATTCATGCGGTTGCGGAGGCAGTTTCATTGCCTCTTTGTCCATCGATTCGTCGATCATTCCTGAAATCTTCACGTATCCGCCCAATGGCAGCCAGCCAATTCCGTATTCGGTATCGCCCTTTTTAACTTTGAAAAGCGAAAACCAGGGATCAAAAAATAAATAGAATTTTTCGACACGGGTTTTAAAAATCCGCGCGAACAAAAAATGCCCGAATTCATGTATTATAACCAATAATGATAAACTTAGAATGAGCTGTGCCGCTTTAATTAATACTATTTCCATCGAATAATTTTTCTGTTTTTAAATCTTTTGTATTGCCTGATTTTTAACCATAGCAGCTGTTAATATGCGCGTTTCCTTGTCTGTTAGAATGTAATCTTCCAGGTTCGGATTTTTAATAAATGTTGCCTTTCCCATGGCTTTTTCAATAATTTCAGGCATCTGCAGAAAACTGATCCTGTCAGAAAGAAAAGCCTGTACCACCACTTCGTTTGCTGCATTCAATATACAAGGCATGTTTCCAGCCTGGTTTAAAGCTTCAAAAGCGAGTGCAAGATTACGAAAATTTTTCGTATCCGGCTGTTCAAATGTCAGTTTCGGGTAATCTAAAAAACTAAACCTCTTGAATCCAGAGTCCAACCTTTCCGGAAAACTGAGGGCATATTGAATGGGCAATTTCATATCCGGCAGTCCCATCTGGGCTTTCATCGAACCATCGCGAAACTGAACGATTGAATGAATAATGCTCTGCGGATGAACAACGACATCAATTTGTTCGGGTTTTAACCCAAATAGCCATTTTGCCTCGATCACTTCAAAACCCTAGGTCATCATCGTGGCCGAGTCGATGGTAATTTTGGCCCCCATGTCCCAGTTCGGATGTTTCAACGCATCAGCTTTGGTAACAGTAGCAAGTTGTTCAGGAGTAAAACCCCTGAACGGGCCTCCTGAAGCTGTCAGGTATATTTTTTCGATTTCATTGTTGGACTCGCCTACCAAACATTGAAAGATGGCCGAATGTTCAGAATCGACCGGGTAAATATTTACCTTGTGCCCGATGGCCAGTTGGTTGATAATTTCGCCTGCCACCACCATCGTTTCTTTATTTGCAAGCGCAATGTGCTTGCCAGCCTTGATTGCATTACAGGTCGGGATCAGTCCGGAGTAGCCAACCATTGCGGTAACTACCAAGTCAATGGTATCCATCTCAACTACTTGCTGAAGCGCTTCCCTGCCTGCATAAACTTTTATCGGTTCATCTTTCAGTGCTTCTTTCAACTGATCGTAGTGGCATGAATTGGAAATTACCACCACATTGGGCTGAAACTTTTTTGCCTGGGCAATTAACAGCTCAATATTATTGTTGGCAGTTAATACTTCCACTTCAAAAGAATCGGGATTTTGCGAAATAACTTCAAGCGTTTGTTTACCAATTGATCCGGTTGATCCTAAAATTGCGATGCGTTTTTTCATAGAACGGCTTAAAAATCGATATATGTTTCAGGATCAAGGACTGTTCCGTTGTGCCAGAGCTCGAAATGAAGGTGCGGTCCCGTTGTCAACTCTCCACTATTGCCCATGATGGCAATAACTTCGCCAGCCTTCACCCTATCGCCCACCGATTTCAATAATTCAGCATTGTGTTTGTAGGCCGAAATGATATTGTTTTCGTGTTGAATATAAATTGAATGACCTGTATCCATTGTCCAGCCGGCAAAAACCACCGTTCCTTCCAAAATATTTGAGATTCTTGCATTAAGGGGCCCAACAATATCAATAGCCAAATGCTCGGTTTTTGTATTAAATTTATTGGTGATCATTCCCCGAAGCGGTGTGAAAAAATGAATATTGGCAATGCTTGGCAACCGCTTCGAATTTTTCGAAATCGATAAGCCAAGCCGTTCTTCGAGCAATTTATCCTGAAATACAGAATCAGCATTGTAACTTCGGAACTCAACCTCATGTGCTTTTATTCCCGACTCAGATACCGGCAACTCATCCGCAGGCACTTCCCCGAGGAACAATGTTTGCAGTTTCTCAAAATATTTATCCCTTGTTGTGATTTCATTTTCCAAAGAATCGACCAAAACATAATTGCGAATGATCATTTGCCGGGTTTTCACGCTTGGATATCCGGGAATATTTTCGCGTAATGGAGTGTAGGCAATAATAACGGTGGTTAACAAAATCAACAAAATAGCGCCCAAACTACTTAGAGTCAACACTTTTATCGGGGTAAGTTTGATGCTCCAGACCGTTTGAATAGTAGAATCATTGTAGATGATGAGCCGGTAATGGTCTTTCAGCATCTGAAATATTTTCTTAGTCAGCTCTTTTCTGTTCATTCTCTGTTTTTTCGAACTCCAAAATTAGAAAGATTTGGAGAAAACCAGTCCGATCTTCAGCATATTAATACTTTTTAACGAAGCAAATTCAGTAACCAACAAAAAATAAATGAAATCAGATTAGGAATATTTAAACTGATCGCCTATATTTGCAGCCGCTAAGCACAGAAATCTGAAGCAAAGCGAAGTTCTTACAAACGACGATACATTTATCTAAAGATACATTGCGGGATGGAGCAGTTGGTAGCTCGTTGGGCTCATAACCCAAAGGCCGTCGGTTCGAGTCCGGCTCCCGCTACTAAAAAGCCCTGGCATTTATGCCGGGGCTTTTTTTATGCCTGAAAATGAAGATTTTTGTGAAATAAAAAGGATCAAGCGGGAAACCTGTGGACATGATTTTTCAGGCATCGATTTTAGATAGTCAGTAAAGGAAGAAGCTTGCATTTCTAACTCCGCTGAAAGAAGCTCTGAATGTTTTTATTTGGCATTGAAAGATTCGGCGGAAGCATTTGTGCCCCAGTTTCAAAATAGTTCAGGATATTCAGGTAATAAACAGCGGTTATGCAAATTTCCTTAGGAATATCTTGGTGAATCTTTCTTTAATCAAATGTTTATACTTCTCTTTGAAATCATCGCTTAGAAAACTGATGTCAATGAATTCCATCCATTTATCCTTTGCCTGCTCCATTTTCTTAAAGATGTTCTGTTGTTGTTTAGTATCCAATTTTAAGGTGTTAAAGGCAACCACAAAGTCATTGTACCTTATTTTCTTTTTTTTGCCATTGAGCGTTAATGCTAAATCTTCATCATCAGCTGGATTGACAAGAGTTGTGGCTACCATATCATAAGCTGGAGAAAGAATAGTGCCTGTACCGGGTTTTCGTATCAGGGAGAAATTTTTGAGATGCATATCGGCATTTCCTGTAAGGAATGAAAAAAGCACCTGCTCATAGAAATTCACCACATCTAATCCCGGGTTAGTTGAATATTTCAAAATGGTTTTGGCTATCTGTTCATATGAGCCATGATACTTATCTTCCGTTAATTTTTCAGTTAACTGGCACATATCTTCCATGTGAATCTTTCCGCTTTTGCTGCGGTCAATACGTTTCGTAATATAAGCCAATTTTCCTGACTTCAAACGAATTAAACTATGAGGTACCACCTCAATCTTAGCAATACTTGCCAGATGTAGCGTAAGGTCTTCCACTTCGGGAAGTTGGGGATATTGTTGGGTCGGAGGCTTTAAGATATACCCCCCCCATAATTCTACAATTGTAAATCGTGTGGGTTCATTCTCATTTTGACCGGATGAAATATCCAACGAGATCTTAGGCTGAACCCCGGTGACGGTCACCTGACTGCGAACAACCTGCAAAGCCAACTCTTCCATTTGAGTTTCGGTATAGGGCAATTCCGGTGGTATAGGCTGACCAAAGATTTTCTTGCTACAGGCAGCATGTAAATCCACTTCATTATTAGCTAAAAGCTGATAGCAATACAAACATCTGCTCATAACTGATCCTCCTCTTTAGCAGGATGAACACTTACTGCACCGATACAATCCCTGCAACAAGCAAGTAACAATCCCATCCGGTCTCGGGGATTCAATTTCCAATTCCTTTCGGCAATATCGAGTAACCAACCTTCGGGAATCAGGCCATCGAAGAAGGGAAACAACATTTTACTGTTATATGCTGCTTCCCGCAAAGGAATAGTCAGACTGACCGGCTCGGAATTGGGCAATTTCAGGTATCTGAAATCATAAACAAAATGATAACCGTTTTCGTCCTGAGAAAGCCAACCGGCTATTTGGTCATGTATTCTGATTTCAGCCTTTCTCATCTGTCAGTAGATTACGGTTCATGGGAATAGCTCCAACTTGATAGCCAAAAAGTTGCAAGACTTGATTTACTTTATCCATGCGTATGGTTTCCTTGCCCTGTTCGAGATCCCGAATAAATCGGAGACCTACACCAGCCTTTTCGGCCAACTCAGGTTGAGTAAGCTTTGCAGCATTCCTTTTTTCTTTTACAAATTCACTTAGCAACATGTGTTATACCTTTACGGGTATAAATATAGAAAATGTTTTTGATATTATACCTTTACGGGTATAAATACTATTAATATTGCAGCGATATACCTGATCGGGTATATCAGGCTAAGTTTTTTCAGAATTTTTATTGCTTAACTTAATCCTATGTTTGTATCTGCGACTTTACCAAAAGCACATATTACAAACATAGGGACTAAGAACTATAATTTGTTCAGTTTCTTACTGCAATAGTTCGTTCAAAAAATCACCAATAATTATGCGGCCATAGTGCCGAAATACAATAGTTCTTGCCTGCGAATTGCTTGGCATCTCTGAATCCAAATTCTATTTGGAACCGGGTATGATAAATATCGATCACATCAATTGGCGCTTGCTTGGTATCGGTGGAAAATAAAAGCCTGTAAATTGTTTTCCCTTTTAATTGGAATTCTTCGACCACTAATAAAATGTTCATGCCGAGAGCCTTGGAATATACAATCCCCGAGTATGCTTTTATACCTTTGTTGTTCTCAACTTGTTTGAAGTGTTTATTTAATCATTGAATGAAAAGGGAAAAATATTCGCTTATAAAATAGAAAAGAGAGGAATGAAAAGTTTGATTTTCTCATACCTCTCTTTTTAGAAGATTGGTTATTTTAATCAAAAAAATAACTCACTTTATAAAACTTAAATTTTCGGTTCCCATCCTTTCTCGTATTCACGGCCCCATAGTTTTTGGGCTTCAGAGTCGCCAATAATGTGTCCATTTTTAGGATCGATATTAAGATCACGTCCCACGCGCCAGGAAATATTTCCCAATTGCATCGCTGTTATGCTCTTATGCCCTAATTCAACATCACAGCTTGGACGTCGGTTATTTCTTATTGCATCTAAAAAGTCGGCAACATGAAGGCTATCCATTCCTAAACTCGGACTGGCAGTATTACGGCCGTCCATAGCACCTTCTACAATAAGCGATTTCACTTCGTTAATCAGCTTACCGTCATTGTCATATACCTTATAGCTATCTCCACCGGTATCTAAGCTTCCTTTTTCACCGTAGAAAATAATGCCACGATCAGAACCTTCAATGGCTCTTCCATTCGAACTTCTGCATTCCCACATCAATGAGACACGGCCAGGATAATCCATGGTTATTATTTGGGAATCGGGAGTTTGCCAATCGTCTTGGTAATGATATCTGCCTCCTACCGATGTTACGCGGGTTGGGAACTCTACCCCAAGCCCCCAGCGGGCAACGTCAACTTCGTGTGTTCCATTGTTCAAGGCTTCGCCTGTACCGTAATTCCATAACCAATGCCAATTATAGTGAATCAAATTTTCCTGGTAAGTGGCACGTGGTGCAGGGCCTTGCCACAGTTCGTAGTCGAGCCAGGACGGTACTGCTCCGGGTTTCAAAACCAATGATTTACGATTATTCGTGTACCAGGTTTTTGCCAGATAAACACGGCCGATAATTCCATTATGCAATTGTTCGATCCCCTGAGTAAGTATTGGTGCCGAACGACGTTGTGCACCCATCTGTACAACGCGGTCATATTTTCGTGCAGCAGCAATAGCCATTTCGCCTTCTCGCGGATTATGAGATAATGGTTTTTCAACATACACATGCTTTCCGGCCTGGCAACCCATAATAGTTAGTGGTGCATGCCAATGATCAGGAGTTGCAATGTATATCGCGTCGATTGATTTGTCTTCCAATACTTTGCGACAATCGCCTTCTGACTTTGGTGTTGTTGTCTGACCAGCTTTTAGTGCTGAATTGATTGCTTTAGGCATTGTTCTTGAATCAACATCGCAAACACATGACACTTCGGTATTTTTCTGTTTGGCGATAGTACCCACCATGCTGTTTCCGCGGCCGTTTAAACCAATCGCGGCAACATGAATCCTGTCATTAGCCCCAATAATATTGTTGTAACTTTTTGCGCTAAACCCAAATGCAGCTCCGCCAATAGCGATTCCTGCTGATGTGGCAGCTGTTTTCTTGATAAAATCACGTCTGTTGTCCATAATATTTGATTATAGTGTTTTGATTTTAATGTTTTTAAAAGATACGACGCCACCATGTTCCTGTAACAGGATATGTCCTTTCTCTACCATTCCGAAAGCAGGCACTGTTTTGTTGAATTTACTCAATGCAACAGCATCTGAATAGGCCTTTTCTCCACGCGTAAATTTCAGGATTTTTATGCCATTTAACCAATGTTCAACTTTCTTTCCTTTGGATACAATGCGTATTGTATTCCATTCGCCTGGGGCATTTACCTTTTTCTTACCAACATTTACAGGTAATACATCATAAAATGATCCGCAAAGACGGTTTTCTTTCTTATTATCCTCAGCTAATTTATCATCAATGATTTGGTACTCCATTCCCAGGTTTCCCCCGGTAGCATATTTGGTGTAAAAATATTTGATTCCGCTGTTACAGCCAGGTTCTATTTTAAAGTCAACCGAAAAATCAAAATCCGAATACTCGCCAGTGGTAATAATATCGCCTCCTTTACCATCTTTGACCGTAGTTATACAACCATTTTTTATCTCCCAGCCTGCCGGAACAGGTTTGCCCGCTGGTGTTATCCAGCCCTTGGTGCTAACTCCATCAAAGAGAAGAACCCAACCTTGCTTGATTTCTTTTTTGCTTAGTTCAGGCAATTGGGCTGATATTATATTTATGCCGCAAAAAAAACAAATGAATAAAATTAATCCTCGCTTTTTCATAATGATTTGATTTTAAAATATATAAAAACCGGAGTCCAACCTACAACAGATCAGCCTCCGGGATAACTATTTATAACTGTGTATATCCTTTGTTTTGAATAATTTTGCCAGGATTTGACTGCATGACAGTCATCGGGATAGGATATGTCAGCATTTTATCATCCCAATTAAAACTTGGGTAACCATCTGCTATTTGTTCTGTAATCATTACATCTTTAGCTCTTCCGGTTCTCACGAGGTCAAACCAGCGATGATTTTCAAATGCCAACTCCACACGCCTTTCTTTTTCAATTGCCATTAAAAAAGCCTGATCATTTGGGAAATCGCCAAGAGAATAATCTTTTAAAAGATCGGCAGGCTTTATAATATTTGGATCACCTGTGGTATTGCGCGCCCGTTGACGAATTTTGTTTAAATATGATAATGCAACAGATTTGTCTCCATTGGTGCGAACCAAGGCTTCAGCATGCATAAGGTAAATGTCTGCTAACCGAAGTTCAATCCAATTATTACCATTATCGGTTCCGCTAGTTGCAATATCATAATATTTGCATACATATTTATCGTTTTCAAAGGCTCCGGTTTTTGCGTTTTTCCATCCGTCGCGCATCGAAATAAATTTTCTGGGGTCACCTGTCTCATAGGCTTTCGACATATCTCCGGTAGGGGCGTTTACACCTCCTTTATCACCAACAAGGACAACTTCTTTATCAGAAAAACGTGGTGCAAAATTATTATTCCAGGGGCTACCGGTAGCAGCGTTCGGACTTCCCTTTTTGTACTGAATTTCAAACAGGGATTCTTTGCTGTTCTTTTTAGTTACATCAAACATATCTTTATAACTTGACACTAAGGAATATTTAGAATCGCTAATGACTTCCAGTAATTTTTGACTGGCAAGATTATAATATTCGTTGCCTTTATTCATCGGAAATCCGGCCATCGTCATATAAATTTTACCCAGTAATCCCTTCGCACCGCCTTTTGTAACGCGGCCTTTATCGGTCGAACCATAAGTGTCTGGCAAATATTGCTCGGCAAATTTCAGATCTTCAACAATCAAATCATAAATTTCCTGAAGTGAAGCACGTTCCAGTTCGTAGGCTTCTGCTTGTGAAATTTCTTTATCAACCTTTATTACGCCTAACAATTGCCCATTTATCGCATTTCCGCCAAAAACCCTGTTCAACCAGAAATACATCAAAGCCCTGATGAATTTTGCCTCCGCTTTGTATTGGTTTTTTAAATCTTCATTGGTAAAGGAGGCTTGGTCAACTCTTCCAATGACAATATTCGCACGCATGATAACATTATAACAGTTATTCCAGCAATCTGTCGGAAAGCTGTTTTCTGGCAATAAAGGTGAAGAGAATTCATCAATTCCCTTTTCATTGGCAGGATTACCCGCCAACCATGAATAAGTTGAATTGTCAGACCGGATTTCTCCGAGATTAATAAAAGTGCCATTGTAAACAGAACGTAAGTTCCCGTAAGCCGATAAAACTGCCTGGTTCAAATCTGCCTGCGTTTTGTAGAACCCCAAAGAATTAAGGCTTGAAGGTGGATTTAATTCGATAAAGTCCTGGCTGCAGGATACCAGCAATATCATTCCTGTTAGAAATATGAATATTTTTTTCATTTATATAAAATTTAAATTTTGACATTATATTATATTTTCCAAATAATCCATCACGTAAGAGTATGAATCGATAACGATTAATGACATTATGCAATACAATCAGAATGTTACATTTACTCCGAAAATCACAGATCTGGCTGCCGGATATCCGAGGTAGTCTCCTCCTTTTGATAATCCGTCACCCTGGCTGCTTGTGTCCGGATCGTATCCCGTATACTTGGTTAAAGTAAATAGGTTCTGTCCTGTTAAATATAAGCGCAATCCTTTCATCCTTAGGTTTTGGATCTTATTTGAATCAAAATCATAAGCGAGGGAAAGATTTCGCAATCTCAAATATGATGCATCTGTCACCCAGGCAGATGAAGGATCTCTCTGCCAACCAGAAGGAGTACGTGTAGGCCGAAAATGGATTCCATCCCCTGGTTCATCAGCAGACTGCCAGCGTCCAAGTTGCTCGATTATCCCGTTTCGGTCGCCATGGTAGATGCCTACCATGCGTTTAAAGAAACTAAACAATTGTGTGCCGTAAACGCCGGTAAACTGAATTCCCAAGGTGAAATTTTTGTAGGCAAAATTGTTATTGAACCCTGCAGTGAAGGTAGGATTATTATCACCAATAATGTCCTTGTCGTTCTGATCCATCTTGCCATCTTTATTTACATCCAGATAACGTCCATCGCCAACTTTATCACCCGAAAGACGAGGATATTTATCCAGTTCCGCCTGGTTCATAAATACCCCCTGATAAACATAGCCATAGAAACTGGCAATCGGGTAACCCGGTTTTGTAATGAACGCATTATTTGCATTAGGGGCGCTTCCAAAAATAGGACGTCCATCAGCACCAACCTCCAGTACTTTGTTTTTGTTGAACGAGATGTTAAAATCGCTCGACCACTTAAATTCATTGACTAAATTTCTGGTTGACAACTGAAATTCCATACCTCGGTTCTGGACTTTTCCCACATTCTGCATCTGGTTGGAATAGCCTGTTATGCTTGGAACCGGAACATTAAGCAATAACTCGAGGGACCGACTATCATAAAAATCGGCTTCCAGGCGAATCCTGTTCTTAAACAGCCCCAAGTCGAAGCCAAAATTCAACTGTTGTGTTTTTTCCCATCCCAGATTGTAATTTGACATCGTGCCCGGATTCACTGTATTTTGCAAAGCGTCGTCGGTAGGATAGAATCCGGTGCCCAACAACCCGATTGATGAATAATTTCCAATACGGTTATTCCCTACAATCCCATAGCTGGCCCGAACCTTTAAGTCATTTATGATTTGAATATTCTTCATAAAATTCTCCTGACTCGCCCGCCATCCAATTGATGCAGAAGGGAAGGATCCCCACTTGTTATTTTGTCCAAAACGGGAAGACCCGTCGCTACGGAAAGTTGCTGTAAATAAGTATCTGCTGTCGTAAGCATAATTAATACGCGACAAATAAGAAATCATCGAATATTCCGATTCATCGCTTGTGAGTTGATACATCGTTCCGGCGTTCAGCGTATAAATATTATCATTCGGGAATCCCCGCGCTTCGCCATAAGCATGGTCATAGGAATGCTTTTGAGTTGTGTACCCGGCCAAGGCTGTCAAACTATGTTTTTCGGCAAAAGTTTTCTGATAGGTTACCGTTTGTTCTATCACCCAATCAATATCAGTCCAGCTTTCATTATTGCCTTGTGCGGGCCTGGGAGCTTTCGATCCATCAAGGTCAACATAGGAAGGTTGATATCGTTTTTTATTATTTTCCTGTACTCCTCCATTTACACTAACTTTATATTTCAAATTATCGATAATTTCCCATTCTGCAAATAAAATTCCCATCCAGCCATTTCTCCGGCGGAAATCATAAATTTGTTCGGCAATACCTATTGGATTGGCGACATCTCCTGCAAGGATTTCAGGATTTCTTACCATAGAACCATAAGTTCCGTCAGGATTTTTTAGGGGATAAATTGGAGGCAGATTCAGCGCATACATATATTGGCGCATCTTTACCATTAGCTTGTTCGTTGCTATTGGAAAAATATGCATTCATATTCATCCCTACCTGAACACGATCGTTTATTTGTGAAGATAAGCTAGTTCTGAAATTGAAACGATCGTAATCGGTATTGATTGAAATTCCATCTTGCTGCATATAGCTGGCTGAAAATGTATATTGTGTCTTTTCAGATCCACCGCTTAATGAAAGCTCATATTGTTGCATTTTTGCATTTCTGAACAGGAGTTCCTGCCAATTATTGTCAGGCATTTGCGCGACTGAAGCCGGGTCTAAAAAATTGTATAGGGAACCGGATGTCCCATCCGGAATTAAATACTGGGTATTCGCACTAGTGTCACGTCACAGCTAATATGACGTAAATAAAAA
>JANONW010000372.1:0-1833 GCA_031421065.1 Prolixibacteraceae bacterium | reverse complement strand
CCGGGATCTGCAGAATCGATTTCACTCAGAATCCGAAACTGCGTCGCAGGCCATTCGGCGACTCGGGCGGCTCACACAATGGCTCAACAACGCCACCCGCAATCAGTTCTTCGCACCGATTGCATGGGCCTGTGGTCTGTTTGTGTTGCTGACGTTTCTGCTGGAACGCTGGCGTCTGAAGCATGGACGCGACGTGGCCGACTGGCTGGAAACCACAGCATGCCTCGAAGCGTCGCTCTCCGTGGCGGGTTACTCGTTTGATCATCCGAATGATTGTCTTCCGGTGATCTCAGACACGCAGCCGGAATTGATTGCCGAACAACTGGGACATCCACTGCTGAAAGAATCCGCCTGCGTGCGAAACAGCGTGTCGCTGACTGCCGAAAAACCGTTGTTGCTGATCAGCGGTTCCAACATGTCCGGCAAAAGCACCTTCCTGCGCAGCCTGGGTGCGAGTGTTGTCCTGACATTGTGCGGGTCGGTCGTGCGTGCGAAGAGTTTTCGCACATATCCTTTTCAGGTTGCCACCGCGATGCGGGTGAGCGAATCGCTGCAGGAAGGACGTTCGCTCTTCTTCACCGTTGTACGACGTCTGAAGACGGTGGTCGATCTGACCGAGCAGCCAAGAGTCGTGCTGTTTCTGCTGGATGAAATCCTCAACGGAACAAACTCCCACGACCGTCGTCGCGGCGCAGAAGCCGTCATTCGATCTCTGATTGCTCGTCATGCACTGGGCATCGTGACGACACACGATCTGGCTCTGACGCAGATCGCCGATTCGATGTCTGATCAGGCCGTTAATAAACATTTCGAAGACAAGATCACCGACGGTCAGATGACTTTCGACTACGCACTTCGCGACGGCGTCGTCGAACGCAGCAACGCCATTGCCCTGATGCGCATGCTTGGGTTGGATGTGTGATTCGGTCGCCGAAAATACGTCCTATATGTCCTATACGACATATAAGTCCTATGCAAAAACGTAGAACGTATAACCGATTCTTAACTCTTAAGGCAACAAACGATGAATGTCGTCATAAGAGCCGCCACGTCGGACGATGTCTCAGTGATCACGGAATACAATTGTCGATTGGCACTGGAAACAGAGAACAAAATCCTCGATCGCACCATAGTAAACGCAGGTGTATGTCGCGGGCTGGAACTCGGCAACGAAGTGCAGTACTTTGTCGCGGAAGATGAATCAGGCGTCATCGGTCAGATCATGCTGACGCGAGAATGGAGCGACTGGCGAAACGGCTGGATGATCTGGCTGCAGAGCGTTTACGTAGCGTCTGAAAAACGCGGATCAGGCGTTTTTCGATTACTGTTTGAACGCTCTGTCGAACTGACCCACCTGCGTTGCGATGCGGTTGGCGTACGGCTGTATGTCGAACATCAAAATGAAACTGCGACAGCAACCTATCATCGACTGGGGTTTCGGGACAGTGGTTATCTTGTCATGGAAATGCCGCTGGAGTCGTAATTCAGCGAGCATACAACTCAGCAAATGCTTGGCGGTACGGAAGTTCATTCGCGGGGAACAGTGAGTCGAAGTCCGATTGAGCCACCGCACCTCGCTGGAACCTGCGTTTTTCGAAGACGGGCATGGTGTGCCCTGTGATTTGCTCAACGCCACGGCGGACGACTTCGCCTTTAAGCTGATAGAGTTTGTCGTGATCCCAGTCGGTCAGTTCAATAAACGGGATGCCTTCAGAAACTTCGATGACGTTTGGCAGTGCAAACGGACTGAAGCCACGGAAGCCGAGAGTCGCAGCTGGTGCCCATGACCGCACATGTCCACGACTTTGACCGCCGCTGTATGTCAGTGAATGC
>JANONW010000371.1:0-42334 GCA_031421065.1 Prolixibacteraceae bacterium | reverse complement strand
TAATATTTACGACCAATCTGGGGATGGATTACCGAAATTCATACAGCCGCCGTTTCAATCCCACATGGGGAACCCTGAATCGCATTAATGCACGAAACAGTTTGAATATTAGCAGTGAACGCATAGCCAACTTGTCGATGAATAACCTGCTGAATTATGATGCCAATTTCGGCGGATCGCATAACCTTTCTGCCATGCTGGGATTTGAAGCTATTAAAAACAGTGGGGCAGCCATGTATTTGAACGATTCGGATTTTCCCATCGAACAGAAAGAGCTAATATACATTGGTAATGGACTCGGGAATAAAATCAGCAGCCAGAGCGCGTATGCTTCGACACTTGCATCGCTTTTCGGCCGGGTCAATTATGATTTCAAAGGAAAATATTATTTATCAGGAACTTTGCGACGTGATGGTTCTTCAAGATTTACAGGTAATAACAAGTGGGGAACTTTTTATTCACTTTCAGCCGGATGGGTAATCAAACAGGAGAACTTTCTTCAGGATGTTGACTGGCTCGGGAACCTCAAACTACGTGCAGGCTACGGTGCTATCGGAAACCAGGAAATCGGCCTCTATGCTTATAGCGACAGGATTTCTCCCTATTTTGACTATCCGCTTGGCGGGGTATCGAATAGTGGTTATGCGCAAACAGCTCTGGGAAACGAAAACCTGAAATGGGAAACCAGCTTTCAGTACAATGGGGGAGTCGATGCTGACCTTTGGAAAGGTGTCTTTGCATTTTCGCTCGATTACTTTTATAAAGTAACGGAAAACATGCTGGTCAAAGCGCCTAATCCGCCATCGACAGGATACGCCGAAGCAGCATGGATAAACAGCGGCTCGGTATTAAATTCTGGTGTTGAGCTTGAAGCTACATACCGTAAAACCAAGCATGATTGGGGCTATACGATTGGAGGAAACCTTGCTTTTCTGCACAACGAAGTACTAAAATTGGATGCACCCCTTTTTGGTGGAAGGGTCGATTCAGGAATTAATGCTACCCGAACAGAAGTTGGACAACCTATCGGGTCATTCTACCTGCTCGAAATGGATGGAATATTCCAGAATGCCTCTGAAGTTTTGCTTTCGGCATATCAGGGGAACAACATCAAACCCGGCGATGTGAAATATAAAGATCAGAATGGCGACGGCCGTATTGATAACATCGACAGGGTTCATCTTGGTAGTGCAATTCCGAAACTAATTGCCGGAGTTAATTTTGCGGCTAACTACAAAAACTTCGATCTGAGCGTTTTCACACAAGGAGCTTACGGAAACAAAATTTATGTCCAGATAAATCAGGACATTGAAGGTTTTTACCGCGGCTTTACTGTTACACAACGCTATTTTGATGAACGCTGGACTGGCGAAGGCACTTCCAACACACAACCCAGTGCATCCTGGACTTCCAAATCAAATAATGCCAGGACTTCTTCCCGGTTTTTGGAAGATGGCTCGTACCTGAGGTTGAAAAACCTTCAGTTTGGCTATGCCATTCCGGAGAAAACATTAAAGGTTGCCGGCTTATCACAGGCAAGGGTGTATGTATCAGGCACTAACCTGCTAACACTGACTAAATATCCCGGCCTTGATCCTGAAATGACTGTCAGCAACAACTCACAAGGCGAAGGCGACCGTGCTGCCGGTATTGATTGGGGAACATATCCTTCGGCAATGACCATCATGCTTGGACTTGACATCACTTTTTAATCTCATTGGCTATGAAAAGGAATATTATCAAACTATCAGACACTTTCAGAAATCGGATTATGAATGTAAATGTCGCTAAAAACAGAAGGATGAAGCTGAATATGGCCATGCTGCTGGGTTTTACCCTAACGATCTTCAGTGCCTGTACAGATTTTCTAACAGAAGACCTTAAAGGTAATTTTTCATCCGATACTTTTTATCAAAACGACAAACAAGCTATTCAGGCGCTAAACGGAGTGTACAATGCCATAGCTTTCAACAGTCCTAACAATGATTTGTGGGTATTTGGCGCTGTCGCTTCCGACGATGCGGTGAAAGGTGGGAATCCGGGCGATCAGACTGAAATTACTTTTATCGATGAATTTAATGCTGATGCCAACAATGGGATCATCAGCAATTACTGGGCGTTTACCTATGAAGCCATTGCACGTGCCAACAATGTGATAGCAAACGTTCCGGCAGTTCCGATGGAAGATGCACTGAAGGACCGCATAATCGCAGAAGCCAAATTTATCAGGGCGTACAGTTATTTCAACCTGGTGAATATTTATGGAAAAGTCCCACATAAACTTCTTCCCCAGCTCACACAACAGGCCATACACGTGCCGCTGAGTGAAGTAACAGCAATTTATCTTCAGATTGAGAAAGACTTGACAGAGGCAGCCGCTGTTTTGCCTGTTACTTATAATTCGGCGGAAATTGGCCGTATTACCCGTGGCGCTGCTTTGGCCATGCTTGGAAAAGTAAGTTTGTATCAGCAGAAATGGACAGCAGCAACCGGTTATTTTCAGCAGGTTGAAGACCTTGGAATTTACCATCTTTTACCTGATTATGCTACTAATTTTAAGCTTGCATACGAAAACAGTGCTGAATCTATTTTCGAGATCCAACATCTGTCAGGACAAAATCCATTTACCGGAAGTGCACTTAATCAATGGTTCGCACCACCAACTGAAGGCGGATATTATTTCAATGCCCCCACGCAAAGCCTGGTCAACTCTTTTGAAAGGAGTATCACCGGAGAAGTTGATCCACGCCTGGATGCGACTGTTGGCCGTGATGGCCAAGCCTGGCTGAACGGAGAAATTTTCAGCTCTACCTGGTCTTCCACCGGATTCCTTACCAAAAAACACCAGCAACCTCTTTCCGAAGTTTCATCTTCGCTTAAAGGCGATGGCGGCCTCAATTATATTTACCTGCGTTATGCCGACGTTTTGCTGATGAAAGCAGAAGCATACAATGAAACCGGCAATGCTGCTTTGGCCAGAACAAACCTCAACAAAGTGAGGCAGCGTGCCCGTGCAAGTTTTAAAGGAACCCCTCCCGCTGATCTGCTCGCAAATATCACGACTTCAGATCAAAACCTTCTCCGGACAGCCATTCAAAAAGAACGAAGGGCTGAACTGGCACAGGAATTTCACCGCTATTTCGACCTGATGCGTTGGGGCAAAACCATCGCTGAAACCGCACTCGGTAAAGATTTCAAGTACGAAACCAAACGGTATTTCCCAATTCCACAGGCAGAAATAGATGCAAATCAGGCTATTAAGCCATAACTCAAACAAATAATATTGTAAATCAAACACAGTTTAAATTTTAAAATTATGAAAATGAAAAATTTGTTTTTTATGCTGATCTTAAGTTCAGCAATGATTCTAGGCTCTTGCTCAAAGGAAGACGCTATTATTGAAGGAGATAAAGCTCCTCTAACTGCTCTTATTGCCACGGCCGATGCCATTGCGGCTAAAGCGGTTCCGGCAAATTACCCACAGGCAGCTATCGACACGTATAAAAATACGTTGGCTACAATTAAAACGGCTGCTGGCACTCCTATTACTCAGGCTACAATTACCAACCTGACAACTCAGTTAACCGAAGCCATGAAAACATTTGATACTCAGGCTTATGGTTTTATCAACAACGACCTTTACCTGAATGCAGGATGGCATTTTGACGAAGGAACCGGAACTACCGCGACAGCTTTCTCAACCGTAAAACATGTTGCAACATTTTTCAAAGGAAATGCAGTTATTTTAGGTGCCAATGCCAAGTTACCTACATGGGGTGCAGGCGTAAAGGGTGGAAAAGCAGTTTATCTGGACGGTGGCGCTCATCTTGAAGTTCCCTATACAACGGCATTCCTTCCTGCCAATTTGACTATCTCTGTTTGGGTTAAACCAACTGAATTGTATGAGCACAATTATATTGTATCTCAGAATTACTGGACCGGATACAAACTTCAGACTCAGAGTGGCGGAAAACCATTCTTTACTTACAAAAAAGTTAATGGAGATATTATTGATGTAGATAATGAAATGGACAATTCGGTTAAAATTAATGTTTGGAACCATATTGTAGTAACCGTGAACGGAACAAGCAAGGAACTTAAGTTCTTCGTAAATGGTACACTCACAAAAACGTGGACAGATCCTAAAGGTGGAGCTCTTACTCAAACCCTTACTTCTCCAGCTCCTCAGCCGTTTATTATTGGTGGAGTTGCTACTGATGCTGAACTCGCTGCCAATTTCATGGCTTGGACTACAGCCGCAAACCTTGGTTACTTCAAAGGTGCCATTGATGAACTGAAAATCTATAACATCGCATTGGCCGATGGTCAGGTTTCGAAACTTTACCTGGATGAAAAACCATAATTAAGTATTTGCCATTTAACAATGTGCTATTTACAATTTTAAAAAGGTAAGGCTCAATGATTTCTGCATCGGTGGTGTGGGGAATTGGGCCTCCCCCTTTTTATAATGAAATGAGCAATTTCATGTCCGTCACATAAATGTGACGGCAAAGGATAGCCAAATTCTCATTAATTGTGCTGATATCCTTTGCCGTTCGCTTTAGCGAACGGAAGGAATTACCAAGCCCCACCCGTCCGCGGTAAAACCCTGTTCAAAGCTCGCGCCTTCTTTCGGACGGAACAGAATCGTCCTTCAAAAATGATACAGGTTCAATAACATATCCTTCTTACATCCTAAAATCTCCTCCCATGATCCGTTTACTACTTTTCCTGCAACTCAGTATTTTTACCTTACTATCCTTTTCGCAGCAAGGACAACTGAGTATTTCCCGGATCGATAAAATGCCTGATTCACCAAAACCACTGCTGATCAGAGACTGGAAGACTGTGGCTAATGATTACGACATCTATGTCTTCAACACCAATAAAACAGGACAATATTTGCCCTTATCGCGCATTGGCACACCAGGACAATTTAACTACGCCGACAATACGCCGATATTTCTCGATTCGTATGTGGGTGGTGATGACCACCTCAATCAGGCAGAAGCCATCAATATTATTCCGGCCATTGTCGGGGCTTCGCTTGTCGGAATCGATAAAAGCAATCAGAATGGCACAAACTGGGTTACCAAAATCAAAGATTTTTACAACCTGAAAAACGGACAAAATGTTTATTTAAACGGCTATTCAACCACTTCGGGACACGACTGGTGGTACGATGTTATGCCCAATGTTTATTTCTATCAGTTACATTCGCTATACCCGAATGCAACTCCCGAATTTGATAATCAATTTACTACTGTTGCCAACCGTTGGCTCAATTGCGTTAACCAATTGGGTGGAAAAACAACTCCATGGTCACTCCCTAACATGAACTACCGGGCTTTTAACCTGATGACAGGGTTACCACTGAATACCAGCGTTCCGGAGCCAGAATCGGCCGGAAGCATCTCCTGGCTCCTCTACAATGCCTACCTCGAAACCGGAAACCGGAAATACTTCGAAGGCGCCCAACTCGCGATGGATTTCTTGTCCGGGATGGGGACAAATCCCTCCTACGAACTTCAGTTACCTTACGGAACGCTCGCTGCCGCCCGCATGAATGCTGTTGAAGGCGCCAATTACCCGTTACAGGAACTCCTCAACTGGTGTTTCGATCGCGGAGCGCTCAGAGGATGGGGATCTATAGTAGGAACATGGGGCGGTTATGATGTTTCAGGTCTGATCGGCGAAGCCAACGACAATGGCAACGATTACGCTTTTGTCATGAACGGTTTTCAACATGCCGCAGCACTGGCGCCATTGCCAAAATACGACAAACGCTACGCCCGCGCCATCGCCAAATGGTTGCTTAATGTTACAAACGCCAGCAGGCTGTTTTACTGGGATGCAATTGCGCAAACAAATCAGGATTCTTACGACTGGGCATCGGCAAACGACCCATCGGCTTGCATCCCTTATGAATCGATGAAACAAACATGGCTTGGGAAAACCCCGTTCGCCACCGGCGATGCTGTCCGGGGGGGCTGGGCAGCCACAAATCTTTCGCTTTACAGCGGTTCGAGTGTCGGTTTCCTGGCAGCAGTTGTACAAACCACCAACATTCCTGAAATCCTTCAGATCGACCTCAATAAAACTGATTTTTATGGCGACAAAGCCTTGGTTTCGTACCTTTATTTTAATCCAACAAACGGCGCCAAACAAGTTATTGTAAACCTTCCTTCAGGAACATTTGGCGTGTATGATGCCATTACCGAAACCACTTTATTCCCTGCTGCATCCGGATCAATTCAATTGTCGGTGCCAGCCGGTGAAACAAGGCTGATCAGGCTTTATACATCAGGTATTGTACCTGAAGCCCGCAACCAAAAACTTTATGCAGGTAAAGATATTCTCGATTATCATTACCGGTACAATTATGCTGAAACCCTTCGGATCAAATCAATTTCGACCGATCAAAATCCAATTATCGCCGGTACAGTGTTCACAGCCTTTTGCACACCGGGAAGTGAACCTTCAGGAGTTCAGATAAAGTTCGAATGGTTTCTGGATGACATTCTGATCAATGTATCCAACCAGTCCCAGGTTCAGATCACTGCGCCTGCAATCCTTTCGCAACCGATTCTAAAATGCAGGATCAGCGCCGGTGGCCAGTTTGCTGAAGACACTTTGAAAATCATTGTGGTCAACCACATTTCTGCTCCACCGGTTATTAAAAGTATTCAATCAGGCTCAAGATTTGCCGGTAACGGCGAAACAAATACATTTACAGCAGTTACAGAACCGGCTTCGGGTGAAACCCTGGAATATCTTTGGAGTGTTTCTTCGGGAACTTTAACCCAGACGAGCGGAAGTTCAGTGATCTGGAAGGCGCCGGCAACACCGGGCGTATCAACAATCACTTTACAGGTAACCAATCAGGATAAATTTTCCAGCACAATGTCTATCGGGGCGTTGACAAAAAACACGAATCTTCCGGCTCAAACTCCGTTGATTTGGTACCCATTTGATGCAGATAACCGGAATGCGGTCGCCGATCGGTTTCATGCAACCGTTTCGGGTGCAACCAAAACAGACGATGCCTGGGGTGTCGCTTCGAAAGCATACAGGTTTACTTCAGGACAAAATATCATCTATACCGAAAATAACGCCGACCTGAACTTCGCCGATGCCGTGAGCCTGAGTTGCTGGGTCAAATGCGAGCAATTGGGTTCCGAAAGGTTTATCATTTCTCACGGTTCGTGGCAGCAGCGATATAAGCTTTCCATAACTCCCGAAGGACGGCTGCGGTGGACTGTAAAAACAAGTGCAGGCGTAGCAGATCTTGACGGTTCAACACCAATTGGCCTCAACCGGTACTACCATGTAACTGCGGTCTATACCGGTTATTCAATGGAGCTATATATCGATGGCGTTCTCGATACATTTAAAGCCTTTTCAGGGACTATTCAACCCTCAACCAAGCCGCTAACCATAGGGCGGATGGACAATGTGGAAACCCAGTATGCACTTTTGGGAAGTGTGGATGAAATAAAACTGTGGAATGTAGAGATTCCGGTGGCGCAAATTGAACAACTTAAAAACCAGTGGCCCACGCTTGCCCAAATTTCGGAGAATAATCCAATTGAACGAATATATCCCAATCCTGCTGAAAGAGTTGTTAATGTTGAATTTAACGAACCTGTCAGGGCTGAACACATTTACATTTCACTGTTCAATGCCAATGGAATGGAAGTATCCGGGTTTCATGTCCGGGTGCAAAGTTCAGGACTCAGGATTGAAATACCGCAAACTTGCTCAGGATTACATTTATTGAGGATAACACTGAACGATGGGCGCGTGCTGACCAGAAAAATTATTGTTCTATGACGAATCGTGAGGGTATTTAATTTTTAAAAGGTTACGGATTTACTCCATTGATCATCCTCATAGAGCCAAAATTAATGTCAGGGCACCAAATTTCAAGGTTAGCAATATTCTTTTGATAGAATTCATAAAGGTCGAATCTCTCCTTCTATCAATTAACCGGCCGCTTCGGTGACATTCCCCAGCATTAATGCCGGAATTTGTTGCCTTTTTCGGTCAGGGGGGAAGAATACAACGCAAGTACCTTGCAATAAAACTCATCTTCTTCAAGTTAAGTTATTCTGCAAATTAAATATCTTTGCTGTGAAACAACCTTTATGATGCCAACTGCATCTATCATCAATGATTATTAATTTAAAAAACATAAGCACATGAAACAAATTAAAATTTTAGCAGTCGTACTTTTATCCCTTCTTGTCACATCATGCAATAAAAATGACGAACAGGTTACCGGGGTTGGAGATGTAATGATCGTTGCCAAACAATCGGGGACTAGCCCCGTTTACGGCATTTCAATGTATGCCTACACTTTAAGCTCGTTCGAAAGCGTTACCGCTGTCAGTACTGCCGAACCGGGCAAACCATACACGCTAAAGGCGAATCAGGGTTATAAAACAAACTTCTATTTTGAAACACCCGAAACCCAATTCACAGCCACCAAACCGGTAGCTGGAACCTTTGATTTCTCAGCAACATTTACAAATGGGGTGAAACAGGATTTTCAGGATGTTTTAACCGACAAGGTATTGCCGATCCCAACACTCGATAAATGTGAATACGATGCTGTTAAGCGTCAACTCGATATGAGCTGGACGCTGATTACTGATGCAACCAGCTATTCAATCAATATTATTGACGGTGATAAACTGGTTTTCGGAAGTACGGAGCTTAAAAACAACATCAAAACTTTTGTCATCAGTGCAGCAGGTACCGGTTGGGCGGTAGGTTTTACTCCAGTAGCCGGGAAAACCTATAAAGTAAGGTTATATGCCTATATGTTCGAAACCGGAGGCAGCGCTTATGATATTCAGGCAATCTCGTACATTGAAAAGGAAGTAGTTTGGGGGAATTGATTTTTTAATTCAATAATCCCGTTTCATTTTCTACTTTTGCTTTTCAGTAAACTAAAAACATAAAAATGATTCCCAAAGAACAGGTAAAAGATCTTATAGATCGCCGGGATGCGTTAAGGAGGCATCTTTGACTACGATCAAAAACTAATACAACTACAAGAGGAAGAGCTCAAAACGCAGGATCCTGCCTTCTGGAACAATCCAAAAGGAGCAGAAGCACAAATGAAAGTCATCAGTTCAATAAAAGTTTGGACGGATGGATTTGCTGACATTGACCGCCACATGGAGGATCTGCTGGTTTTATATGAATTTTTTGAAGCTGAAGAGGCCATAGAAGTAGATATTGAACAGCAATACCAAACATCTCTTGGTTTAATCGAAGCACTGGAGGTTAAAAATATGCTCCGGAAAGAGGAAGATAAACTGGGGGCAATCCTTCGTATCAATGCAGGCGCAGGCGGAACCGAAAGCAACGACTGGGCCGAAATGCTCATGCGAATGTACATGCGTTACGGCGAGAAACAGGGGTACACGGTTAAAACAGTTGAATACCATGGTGGCGACGAAGTGGGAATAAAAAGTTGCACCATCGAGTTTGAAGGCGATTATGCCTATGGCTACCTGAAAAGCGAAAACGGGGTTCACCGCCTGGTGCGCCTGTCGCCGTTCAATGCCCAAAGCAAACGAATGACCACTTTCGCTTCAGTTTTTGTTTCACCGGCTATCGACGATTCCATTGAAGTGGAAATTAATCCTGCCGACATTACCTGGGAAACTTTCAGGTCGGGCGGGGCAGGCGGCCAGAATGTAAACAAGGTTGAAACCGGGGTGAGGCTTCGGCACGCACCTACCGGAATTATCATCGAAAATACAGAAAGCCGCTCGCAGTTCGGAAACAAAGATAATGCGCTCCGGCTGCTGAAATCACAGTTATACGAACTCGAACTGCGCAAACGCCGCGAAGCCGAACAGCTGATCAATTCGACCAAGAAAAAGATCGAATGGGGTTCGCAAATCCGGTCATATACAATGCAGCCATACAAACTGGTGAAAGATGTACGCACGGGTTTCGAATCAGGCAATGTTCAGGCAGTGATGGACGGCGATATCAACGGGTTCATCAAAGCATTCCTGATGGAATTCAGCGATGGCCTCAATTAAAACCAATATGCACCCAACAATACGTCTTGCCGAACGAACTGATGTTACCGCAGCCGTGCATCGTACCGGTGGACCAAGGAGGTTTCAGTGTATGTTCATCCTGACTTTCACCGCAAAAGGGTGGCACAGGCTCTTTATACCACTCTGAACGAAATTACAGGACAGCCCATTTTTCAGGAAGCCATTCAAAAAGGACTGGGAAAACTGAATTTGCATACGGATTAAGAAAAATCGCTGTAACTTACGGCCATAAATTTGGTTTTTATATACGAAAGAAAAGGAAATGGACACATCTGGCAAATACAACAACCGTGAAATCAGCTGGCTATCGTTTAACGAGCGGGTGCTTCAGGAGGCAGAGGATCCTTCCGTTCCATTGTTTGAGCGAATCCGGTTCCTTGGAATTTTCTCCAATAACCTCGATGAGTTTTTCAGGGTGCGGGTAGCTGCCGTTCGGCGTATGCTTGAGTTTGGAAAGGACGAGGAGTCTCTTCTGTGCGATATGACACCGGCAGAATTGTACGATAAAATACAGGAAACCGTCGTTCAGCATCAGCAAAAAGCTCAGGAAATTTACAGGAATATCTGGCAGGAAATGGCCAGCGATAACATTTTCATGATCGATGAAAAGCAGCTTACCCATGAGCAAGGAGTATTTGTCCGTAAGTATTTTAATGTAAAAGTGCTGCCCAACATTGTCCCGATCATGTTGGGTAAATCGATGAAGTTTCCTTATTTGCGTGACAAATCGGTTTATCTGGCCGTAAAATTATCGAAGACCAAATCGCCCGACAAATTTGCCTATGCTCTCATCCGTGTTCCGAGCCGGTCAATTTCACGCTTTTTGGTTCTGCCTGATCAGGGCAACAAAAAATTCGTCATTTTAGTGGACGATGTCATTCGTTTCTGCCTGAGGGATGTCTTCCCGATTTTCAATTTTGATCACTTTGAGGCTTACACGATAAAAGTTACCCGTGATGCCGAACTTGATATTGATGACGATATTTCGAAGAGTTACATGGAAAAAATGGAAATCAGCCTAAAAAAACGCAAAGTTGGTACGCCTGTCCGGTTAATTTACGACCGCGAAATGCCGAACGACCTGCTTGAATTCATCATGAAAAAAATGAAACTTAACGGGGAAGAAAAAACGGTGGCCGGGGGAAGATATCACAACCATAAAGATTTCATGAACTTTCCTGAAATTGGGAAGCCTCACCACTACTATCAGAGCCTGCCCCCAGTCCCTCATAAAGATCTGCCCCCACATCAGAGCATACTGAAAAAACTGAGGAAGAAAGATATTTTGCTTCATTACCCCTATCAGGGTTTTTCGCATTTCATCGATTTTCTGCGTGAGGCGGCCATCGATCCAAAAGTCAGTGAAATCGGAATTACGCTTTACCGTGTTTCAGAAACATCGAAAGTGGTGAATGCCCTGCTGAATGCTATCCGCAACGGCAAAAAAGTGACCGTGGTAATCGAATTGCAGGCGCGTTTCGATGAAGAAGCCAACATTTTCTGGTCAAATAAATTGCAGGAAGAAGGGGCGCGTGTTATCAATGGCATACCTGGATTAAAGATTCATTGTAAACTTGCCTGGGTTGAACGTATCGAGAAAAATGGCATTCGTAATTATGCCTACATTGGAACCGGCAATTTCCACGAAGGTACGGCCCGCGTTTATGCCGACAAAGGACTGATGACGGCTGATCCGCAGATTGGGAATGATGTGGCCAATATGTTTGAATTCTTCAAGCATACATACAACCACTTTAACTTCGAACAAATTATCGTCAGCCCTTTTTCGATGCGTAATTTTTTTATTCATAAAATTGATCAGGAAATCACAAATGCAAGAAAAGGGAAAAAAGCATACATGATATTGAAAATGAACAGCCTGATCGATAAGCAGATGATCGATAAACTGTATGAGGCTAGTCAGGCTGGGGTGAAGATACAACTCATTATCCGTGGAATATTCGGGATGAAAATCGATGATCCGATTCTGAGCAGGAACATCGAAGCCATTAGTATAGTCGATAAATATCTGGAACATACCAGGGTTTTCCTTTTTGCCAATGGCGGAAAAGACGATATTTATATTTCGTCGGCCGACTGGATGCCACGAAATCTTGACCGCCGTATCGAAGTTGCGTGTCCGATAAATTCTCCGGAAATAAAATCAGAATTGAAAGAATTGCTTCGGGTTCAGCTCCGCGATAATACCAAGGCCCGTGTTCTCGATAGTGAGCTGAGCAACCGATATAACAATCAAAACAATGGGTCGCGCTACCGTGCCCAGGAAGACTATTACCATTACATCAAAAAAAGACATCAGAATCTTATGAAAATATATCACAACCCGCGCTGTTCAAAAAGTCGCGAAGGGCTTTTGTACCTTGAAGAAAAAGGATGCGAATTTGAAGTGGTCAACTATATGAAAGACGGAATAACTGCCTCTGAAATAAAGGATTTTCTCATTAAATCGGAATTGAAAATTGAGGCAATTATCCGCACCAACGAAGAACTGTACAAGTTGCAGTACAAGGGAAAAGAGTTGACAGAAGAGGAATGGATAAAAATACTGGTAGAAAACCCGAAACTACTCCAGCGACCGCTGGTTATCAAAGGTTCACATGCAGTACTTGCCCGCCCGGTTGAAGAGATTCAGAAGTTGTTCTGAGAAATTTCAATTCACTTTCGATTGAAGTGCTTTAATTTCTTTCTCCAACTGTATTCTTAGCTTCAGCGCGATCGACAAGGCAAGAGCGTCTTTAACAGCCTGTTTGTCGAATGCTTCCAGAACAATGAAATACATGCGCTTTCCCAGAAAAACCGCTTTCAGATTACGGTCGGCATTGTCGGCAATAAACTGGATCACCCCGTTGTCTTTCCCATTCGTGTATCTAACTTTTTCCCAATGGGTATTCATAAATTCGCTGTGGTGGTTGTTCGGGTCATTCAGTAAAACAGAGTCGGTCTTGGCCTGAAATACACCATCATAAACCCGCAACCCGACATGATTGAGCCATTGTTCACCGTAATAATTGCTCGAAATGTACAATTCGCCACGTTCGTCCAAATGAAGTTGAATAAATGATTTGTTCCACCGATGTTCGAAATTCTGCCTTTTGTGAATGTATTGTGCAAATCGGTCGTATTCTGTTTTTTCCTGGCCAAACATCTTTTCGAGTTCCAATATCTGGGTATTTAGCTGGTCGAACTGATCCTGTTTTCGGTATAAAATTTCGGAGTTGATCTTTTTGCTGAACTCTTTTGCCTTACCGATGGCATCAAAAGCTTCAGGATATAAAACCTGAATGGAATCCAACTGCTGCAAGGCCAGCAGCGAATCACCCTTTTCGCAGATGACGATGGCCACGTTCATCTTCTCCTCTGCCAGTTTCTTATGGTTTTTTCCACACGAAAAAAGAAGGGGAAGAATAAGTATCACTATGATAATTTCAAAATTTTTCATTGTTTTCACTTTAGAACCTTTCATTTGTTCTTCAAAGGAAAAGATATTAAACGAACCATGAAAACAAATCAACTAACTTTTTATTTATATTTATCAGTTCAAAATAAAAAACCATGATCACTTTAACCCAACTTGAATACATTGTTGCAGTTGATACCTTTCGTCATTTCGGCAGGGCAGCTGAAAATTGTTTCATTACCCAGCCCACCCTTAGTATGCAAATAAAAAAGCTGGAGGAAGATCTGGAGGTGATCATTTTCGACAGAAGCAAGCAACCTCTTATCCCTACTGATGTTGGCCGCCGGATTATTGATCAGGCGCGTATTGCCCTTCAGGAATCACAAAAAATAAACAGTATTATAAAAGAACATAAAAACCTGATTTCAGGCGAATTAAAAATCGGGATTATTCCCACGCTCGCACCATATCTGCTACCCCTTTTTATTGGCAATTACAAGCGGAAATACCCCAATATCAATATCAGGGTCGAAGAACTGACCACTGCGAATATTATTGATCGGCTGAACCGCGATTTGCTCGATGTGGGAATCTTGGTTACTCCGCTTAACGAAGACAGAATAAATGAAAAACCGCTTTTTTATGAAGGAATGCAGTTGTATGTAAACGATGAACATCCACTGGCAACAAAAGAATCCATTAAATTAAAGGACATTGCAACTCCGGATATCTGGTTGTTGGGCGATGGGCATTGCTTTCGCGATCAGGTAGTCAATCTTTGTTCGTTTAAAGGAGCCACCAACTCTGTACTGCCCTTTCATTTCGAAGCAGGATCGCTGGAAACCATTATGAACATCGTTGATAAAGAAGGGGGCATGACCATTATTCCCGAACTTGCAACAATTGGGATGAGCGAATCGCGTTTCGAGCATGTCCGCACTTTCAACGATATCAATCCACTCAGGGAAGTCAGCCTCGTATATTCACGGCATTTTGCCAAATACAAACTCATCGAGCTGCTTTGGAAAGAGATTGTTGCTTCGATGCCCGAAAAACTCCTTCAAAAAAACAGGGGAACAATTGTTGAATGGCGATAATTTTTTTTTCTCAATGTGCTTGCGGATTCAAAAAACTTAATTTCCTTTGCACCGCCAAAATAAAAAGCCTGCGACTAAACGAAGTTGAAGGAATTTTGGTAAAAAATCCTGAAATAATTTGGTGACTAATAAAATTGGTTTATTTTTGCAGTCCCAAATCAGGGATATAACAAGTTGGCCCGTTCGTCTAGGGGTTAGGACGCCAGGTTTTCATCCTGGTAGCAGGGGTTCGAATCCCCTACGGGCTACAAATAAATTTTAACAATTTAGAAAAGAATAAGATGGCACATCATAAATCAACAAAGAAGAGAATCAAACAGGACGAGGTAACAACGGTGCGGAATAAATACTATGCAAAAACAATGCGTAATGCCGTTAAAAAATTACGGCTTGAAACTGACAAAGAAGCTGCTTCAGTAAGCTATCCACAAGTTGTTTCGATGATTGACAGACTTGCAAAAAAGAATATTATTCATGCAAACAAAGCTGCCAACCTTAAATCTTCACTCGCGTTGCACATCAACAAGATCAGCATCTAAGAAAGTTAACAAATACTTTTTAAAATATACCGAAAAACTGTCTTTTATAAGGCGGTTTTTTTTTGTACCTTAGTGAAAGGGGGCGGAAGTTTTCAATCTTAAAACGGCCTCTGTTATTCATTCATTCCAAACCACTGCCATAAGGGAATAAATTCTATTTCACCCGTATTCCCGAACCAGGAATGTTGCTCTGTTTGTGCGTAATCATTCGTAATAACAATCATGCGTTTACATTGGAATTCGGTACCGGCTTTCAATAAAGATCTGATCTCGCGTTCTTTTACTTTTGGTTCTGTGATTGAATAACAAACCTGGATCAAATGCGTTATTTTCATTTCCTGTTGTATTACAAAATCGACCTCTTCCTGTTTTTGATTCTTATAGTAAAATATTTTTGATCCTCCTTCTAATTCTCTTCGCTTTAATTCAATGGCTACAGCATTTTCGAATAATTTCCCTGTATTTGGGCTGAATTTAAAAGCTTTAGCCTGAAAATACCCATTATCGTAACAATAGATTTTCATTCCGGCTTTCTTTTGTTCCGATATTTTATACGAAAACCGTGGAATACGAAAAAGCAGGAAAGCTTCTTCAAGATAGCCGATGTATTTCACAACGGTATGGATACTGTTGAAATTTGCAATTTTCTGAATAGAAGTATTTGAAAACTCACCTGTGATATTGGTAATTAGTATTTGTGCCAAATCGATAAGTGCATTTGGGAACCGTACATGGTATCGCTTCACAATATCCTTCAGAATGATCGAATCGAATAAGGCCGACAGATATTCGCCTGTGTCAAAGTTTTTTACCCAGATTTCAGGAAAACCTCCTTTCATTACATATTCAAAACATCGTTGCTGCCTGTCGAAGGTGGTATCAGGAGGGGGAAAAAGGCTCATTATTTCCGAAAGGGAAAATGGGAATACATAAGTACAATAGTGTCTTCCTGTCAAATGGGTCGCCAAGTCGCTGCTTAACAAATGTGAATTGCTTCCTGTGAGAAGCAGTTTGTACCCATCGCGGTGCAAACGGTTCACGATAATCTCCCATTGACTCACATTCTGGATTTCATCAAAGAAAAGGATCTTTGGATCAGAATAAACCGCACGGACTGCTGATATTATCTCATCGAAGTTATCGACTCTTAAAAGGCGCTCCTCATCGAAGTTCACATAACCGATTTCTGCTTTTAGTCCGGCAGAATGTATGGTAAAAAATGATTTTCCCGCCCTTCTGGGCCCAATCACAACGCTGATCAGATCGGTGTCAAATCCCTTTAATACAGTTTCCCTTGAAACATACTTTTCCTGAAGTCTCCGCTCCAACTCAGCCTTCTGTCCTGCTATGATATTTTGTATCATTTGTGCACATTTTAATACATACTGCGCAAAAATATATAAAAATAGCGCAGTATAAGTAAAATAGTTGGCAATTTCTTAGATAAGAACAGTTAGGTGCATAAGCAAAAACGGTAATTCTTTAAATCAAACGAATCAGAGCCTTGTTATAAAACTAACTATTGCATTTATATTCGCAATCGTGGCATAGACTGATTTCACCTTTGAGACGTTTTTCAATCAGCTCGTCAATCTGGTCACGCAGCGGTTCAATGGTTATTTTCTGGACCACCTCGTGAGCAAAAGCGTTCATCAGCATCATTCGGGCATCCTTCTCCCCTATTCCGCGTGCACGAAGAAAAAACAGTGCTTCTTCGTTAATCTGTCCAACTGTTGCGCCGTGGCTGCATTTTACATCATCTGCATCAATAATCAGCTGTGGTTTGATCTGCATCCGGGCCTTGTCCGACAGCAAAATGTTGTTGTTCCGCTGGAATGCGTTGGTTTGCTGGGCATCGCGTGCAACATGGATCCTTCCGGAGAAAGCACCTGTTGACTCATCATCGAGCACATTTTTGTAAATCTGGTTGCTCAAACAATTGGGCGAAGCATGTTCTATCAAGGTAAAATTATCGACATGCTGTTTCTTATCGGTGAACGACATGCCGTACATGCTGGCTTCCGAATGATCGCCGCTAAAAGTTATTTTCAGGTTATTCCTGATCAATCCTCCGTGCAAACTTATCGCGCCTGTTACCAGGTTTGAATTGCGCTGTTGCTTGTAAAACGAAGAATTTATCGTAGTGGATAGGTTATGGTGATTTTGGATGGTATAAACATCCACCATTGCGCCTTCGCCAATATAAACTTCGGAAACAGTATTAAACAATACGGATGGATTAGTTAGCGTATGATCGCAAACCAGAATTTTCACCTGGCTCCCGGCTTCTGCAATTATGAGGTTGCGCTGGGTAGCCATCAGATTTTCATCGGAACTCAGCAAATTAACCACCTGGACCGGTTTTTCAATTACTGCACCTTTTGGGATATAAATGAAAAAACCGTCTTTCACGAAAGCGCTGTTCAATGCTACAAAAGGATCGTTCGACAAACCTGCCTGACGGTTTAAATAGTTCTCAAGCAATTCAGGACGATCGTTGGCGATCTGCTCCAAACTGGCAACAACTACACCTTCCGGAAGTCCCGCTCCCGGATTGTTTCCTCTGTAAAACCAACCGTTCACAAAAAAAACCAAATGTGTGTCCAGTTGGGGGACATTGCATTTGAAAATTTCATTCAGGTTAATAACTCCCTTTTCCCTTACCAATTCCTGACGGTACGATTTTGCAAAGGCCGGTTTCAGGTTGGTGTATTTGTAGTCTTCATTTTTGAAATCAGGAATACCGGTCTGGGCAAAACGTTTGATCGACACTTCACGCATCCTGTTTAGCAAAGGCGAAGAGCCCTGGTTCAGTGTAACCTTGTTTTGTTCAAACAACGAAACCAACTGATCAGCTTGTGTTATTTTTTCAGAAATAATGCTCATGGTTATAGATCGTTCCTGTTTTTAATCCAGTCGTAGCCTTTTTCTTCCAGTTCCAGTGCCAGTTCTTTTCCACCCGATTTAACAATCCGTCCGCCGTATAATACATGCACAAAATCAGGAACAACGTAATCGAGCAGACGCTGATAGTGGGTTACCAGAATGGTCGCATTTTCAGATGTTTTCAAGGCATTAACACCTTCTGCCACAATACGGAGGGCATCAATATCCAATCCTGAATCGGTTTCGTCAAGTATGGCCAGCTTTGGTTCGAGCATGGCCATCTGGAATATTTCGTTTTTCTTTTTTTCCCCTCCTGAGAAACCTTCGTTCACCGAGCGGTTGGTCAATTCAGAATCGAGGTGGAGCATTTCCTTTTTGGCCCGCATCAGTTTCAGGAATTCCCCGGCAGTAAGTGGGGCAAGCCCTTTGAATTTGCGGTGTTCGTTCACTGATGCCTTCAGGAAATTAACCATCGGTACGCCCGGGATTTCAACCGGATACTGAAAACTCAGGAATAATCCACTGCGCGATCTAATTTCAGGAGCTAATTTAAGCAAATCCTGTCCCAAATAAGTTACTTCACCTTCAAGGATTTCATAATCCTGTTTTCCGGCCAACACATTGGCAAGTGTACTTTTTCCTGAACCATTTGGCCCCATAATGGCATGTACTTCTCCTGCTTTCACTTCCAGGTTAATCCCTTTCAGTATCTCTTTGCCTTCAACAGAGGCACGTAAGTTCTTTATTGATAACATAAAAAGCCCCCTCCAACTCCCCCTAAGGGGGAGAGATTAAAAACCTCCCTGTTCCCCTTCATCAGAGGAAAAAGAGGGATAAATATTAACATTTGCTTCATTTTATACATTTATCTTATTGATTTTGATTTCCCTAAAGCCTCCCTTGCGGGGAGGTTTGGAGGGGCTTTACCCTACGCTTCCTTCCAGACTGATGGCCAGCAGCTTTTGTGCCTCAACTGCAAATTCCATCGGAAGCTTATTAAGTACTTCGCGGGCATAACCATTTACAATCATCCCGATGGCATCTTCCGTAGAAATGCCGCGCTGGTTACAATAAAAGATCTGGTCTTCACCGATTTTTGAAGTTGTAGCCTCATGTTCAACAATCGACGATTTGTTGCCGACTTCAATGTATGGGAAAGTATGTGCGCCACAGGTTGGACCGAGTAAAAGTGAATCGCACTGCGAATAATTACGGGAATTTATTGCTCCGGGCATAACTTTTACCAGTCCGCGATACGAATTGTCGCTTTTGCCGGCCGAAATACCTTTCGACACAATGGTGCTCTTCGTGTTTTTGCCAATGTGGATCATTTTTGTTCCGGTATCTGCCTGTTGATGGTGATTGGTCAGTGCAACCGAATTAAACTCGCCCACTGAATTATCACCAATCAGCACACAACTTGGGTATTTCCAGGTGATGGCAGAACCGGTTTCAACCTGTGTCCAGCTTATTTTTGACGATTCGCCCCGGCAAATTCCACGTTTTGTTACGAAATTATAGATTCCGCCCACTCCGTTTTTATCGCCCGGATACCAGTTTTGAACCGTCGAATATTTCACTTCGGCACGATCCATTGCAATGATTTCGACCACAGCGGCGTGAAGCTGATTTTCGTCGCGCATCGGAGCCGTACATCCTTCAAGATAACTAACGTAACTATCGTCTTCGGCAATAATCAATGTGCGCTCAAACTGGCCTGTTCCGGCTGTATTTATCCTGAAATAAGTGGAAAGTTCCATTGGGCAGCGAACGCCTTTCGGGATGTAGCAGAATGATCCGTCGGAAAATACGGCTGAATTAAGCGCGGCGAAAAAATTATCGGTCGGCGGGACTGACATGCCAAGATACTTGCGCACCAGTACCGGATGTTCAATCAATGCTTCGCTGAACGAGCAAAAAATAATTCCTTTTTCGCCCAATACTTTCTTGAAGGTCGTGGTTACCGAAACACTGTCCATTACCACGTCAACCGCAACTCCGGCAAGGTGTTTTTGCTCTTCGATCGGAATTCCGAGTTTTTTAAAAGTTTCAACCAATTCAGGGTCAACTTCATCCAAACTTTGATATTTGGGCGATGTCCGCGGTGCAGCATAATAAATAGTTTCCTGAAAATCAATCGGGGGAATCTTCAGGTAAGCCCACTCCGGCGATTTCATTTTCAACCATTCGCGATAGGCTTTCAAGCGAAATTCAAGCATAAATTCCGGCTCGTTTTTCTTGAAAGAAATCAGCCTGATCACATCTTCGTTCAAGCCTTTCGGAATCACGTCAGTTTCAATGTCGGTAAAAAAACCGTATTGATATTCCTGCGTTGTTATGTCGTTTAATAATTTATCCTGATTTTCCATATCTCTCTGTTTTCTGTCATTTCTGATTACAAACTTACTAACAAACTTACCCGCTGACAGTTTAAAATAAATTGCAAAGATAAGGAAGTAAAGCTATTTTTGTCAAAACTTTGAAGCTAATAAATACCTTCAGGTCTTAATTATTAACATGAAAGATACAAAAAAACAAACCCAGCTTTCTGAAATCGGCGAATTTGGACTGATAAGCCGGTTGACAGAAAACATACAGTTAAAAAATGAAAGTTCATTGAAGGGTATTGGCGACGATGCTGCCGTGCTGAGTTTCCCCGAAAAAAAAATTGTGGTGACAACTGATCTTTTAACCGAAGGAATTCATTTTAACCTGATGTATGTTCCGCTGAAACATCTGGGTTACAAGGCAGTGGTGGTGAACCTTTCCGATGTTTATGCCATGAATGCCACGCCCAGGCAAATCACAGTTTCAATAGCCATATCCTCCAAGTTTTCAATTGAATCCATTGAAGAACTGTATTCAGGAATTCACCTTGCCTGTGAAAAATATGGAGTTGACCTGATTGGCGGTGATACAACCAGCTCGCTCACCGGAATGACCATCAGCATTACCGCTATTGGAGAAGCAAATGAAGACGAACTGGTCTATCGCAGCGGAGCAAAAGTGACCGATCTGGTTTGTGTTTCAGGCGATTTGGGAGGCGCTTACATGGGACTTCAATTGCTTGAACGCGAAAACGAAGTGTTCAAAGTAAACCCGAATCAGAAACCACAGTTCGAAGGATACGATTATATCCTGGAACGTCAGTTAAAACCAGAAGCACGTGGCGACATCAAAGAATTACTGAAAACGCTGAACATCAAGCCCACTTCGATGATAGATATTTCGGACGGACTTTCATCGGAAACTTTGCATTTGTGCAAAGCATCAAAAGTTGGTTGCAGCATTTACGAAGAAAAAATACCTCTCGACAAGCAAACCAAAGATTTTGCTGAAGAACTGAGCATCAATCCGCTGGTGGCAGCGCTCAATGGTGGCGAAGATTACGAACTGCTGTTTACCGTTCCGCTTTCCAGCTACGACCTGATCAAAAAGGAATTCGACATCACGATCATTGGCCATATTACTCCTGAAAGTGAAGGGGCTAATCTAATAACTTCCGGAGGTCTGGTTATTCCGTTACAGGCACAGGGCTGGGACCCGCTGATGAACAAAGGGAAATAAAAGGCTCAGGCAGAGGCATAGGCAAAAAGGAAAAAGCGTTGCACAGAGCAAGGCAGAGGAGAAAAATGAACGCTAATTTTTAAGGTATAATCGAAAAATTCGCGAAATTTGTGCTTGTAGTATTTATTGACGAAGCTCAACGAATACCGGATATTGGCATCAATCTGAAAATAATATACGACAATATGCCCGGGATGAAAATGCTGATCACCGGATTTTCTTCATTCGAACTTGCCAATCAAGTAAAAGAACCGTTAACTGGTAGAACTTCAATACTGAAGATGATGCCGTTCTCGTTTCAGGAAATGCGGCAAAACATGTCCATTTTTGAAATTCATCCAAAATCAGCAACCTTCTCAAACTTCTGGCATTTCAGATCGGACAGGAAGTATCGCTAAACGAAATCGGGCAAAGCCTTGGAATGAGTCAGGAAACAGTAAATAATTATACCGGCCTGTTGGAAAAATCGTTTATCGTATTTCGTCTAAGTGGTTTCAGCCGAAACTTGCGCAAAGAAGTAGCCAAGCGCGATAAAATCTATTTCTGGAGTTTGTGATGTAAAAAAGCCGCTTACTTTTCAGAAAACGGCTTTTATCTATAAAGGACTTGTCTGTTTTTACGACTTTGTCTCCGATTTTACATCTTCCACCGGATGGTTGGCTTTTTGACTTCCTTTCAGAATATCAGGTAATTCAAGGCCAGCTGATTTAAACACATCGTCGAGTGGCGGGATGGAGCCCAACATTCCCTGCATGAAATTGGCTGTCGAAGTTTTTCCATCTTTTCCGTTTCCGGTTTCCCAAACAGTCACCTTGTCTATTTTAATGTTTTTGATGGCTTCTACCTGAGTTTTGACCAGTTCAGGCAATTTGTCGGCAATCATCAGCATCACGGCATCTTTCGAGTTGTTGCCCGCTGCTTTTACCAAATGTCCGAAACCTTCGGCCTGCTTGCTTAAAATTTCGTAAATACCTCTTGCCTGTGCATCCATTTTCATAAAGATTGCATCGGCTTCACCTTTCGCCATGCGGCGTGTTTGTTCGGCAATCGCTTCAGCATCGATTTCTACTTTTTGCTTGTCGATTTCAGCCGAAACTACCACGTTGGCAGTCTGTGTTGCCTTGTCGCGCATAGCTCGGGCATCTTCTGCCATTCTTTCAGCGGCATACGCTTCTTCGAGTGCTTTGGCCTCCGTTACCTTTTCAGCAGCAACAGCTTTCCGGCGGGCTTCCGCTTCTTTTTCACGACGGTCGGCATCCGAATTGGCAATGGTAATTTTGGCAAGGTTTTCTCCTTCAACAGCAACGGCATCGGCCTTGGCCACCTGTACCCGTTGTTCCTGATGTGCTTCAGCCTGACCAATTTCACCATCACGGTTTTTCTCGGCCACACTTTTTTTCGCGTCGTTGATTGCTTTTGCAGCAGCTTCCTTGCCCAAAGCTTCGATGTAGCCGGACTCATCGTTGATGTCGGTCACGTTTACGTTGATCAGCTTTAATCCGATTTTTTTAAGTTCAGCTTCAACGTTCGACGAAACGGCAGCCAGAAATTTATCGCGGTTGCTGTTTATTTCTTCGATGTCCATGGTCGCTACTACCAAACGCAATTGGCCGAATATGATGTCTTTCGCCAGATTGCTGATTGCTTCCTGCTGCAAGCCCAGCAAACGTTCGGCTGCATTTGACATGACGGTTGGTTCAGTTGAAATACCAACAGTAAAGCGGGAAGGTACATCTACACGGATGTTTTGCTTGCTCAGTGCGCTTCTAAGGTTAATCTCGATCGAAATAGGTGTCAGGTCGAGGAACTCGTATGCATGAATAACCGGCCAGATAAAGGCCGCGCCACCATGGATACATTTTGCGGAACGTGACTCACTATCGATACCTTTGCCCACTTTTCCATATATAACCAATATACGGTCGGAAGGACAGCGCTTGTAACGCTTCACCATGGCAACAATGATGATAAACAAGAACAGGGCAGCAATGCTGACCATTACAACAAAATAATCGTTCATAGTTAATTGATTTATTGATTTTTACATTTAGTTTATATAGTAGGATATTTTTTGCAGAAATTTTGGGCTTATCTTGAATTCCTTTTAACAAGCAGTATTTGCTGGTCGATCACATCAAGTACTTCGATGAGCGAAGAAGTTGCAATTGGTTCACGATCATCTGTGATTGCATCGAGTGTGCGGATCGAACCTTGTACCGTTAATTGCACTTTCCCCATGCCTTTTCGGTTTGCAGGGATGGTCAGGTATACTTCGCCCAAACGGCCAATCGCATTCTTCATGTTCAGAGTGCCGCTGTCGGTCAGATTCGACATGAAATAAAACAATGAAGCCATTGCCAGCATCATTAAAAGGCCGCAAATAATAGAAAGCAAAATAACCAGAAACGAAGCTACGCCTGCACTTAAGAGTCCAAGGCCCGACCAGCCAAACATCACAAAAAAACCGACAATGCTCTTTATCGACAGAAATTGGAATGGAATACTGTCCCCATCGGCGATAGAACTATCAATGCCGGTTTGAACATCGGAATCTAAATCAGACCCAATAATGGTCAAGATTAATATCAGGATGAAGATGAGGGTTGCCGGTGCTGTTATGACCCAGTAAACCTGGGTCATTAAATCTAATTGGCTCCAAACAGGAAAAATTGATAAAAACATAGTTGGTTTTTTTTAGTATTTGTGACAATAAATATACGCAAATATTATCATAATTTGCACTTAAAAAATCGCAAATCTCAACTATCTGCCGATTAATATCTGAAAAGAATACCTGAATAGCCGTAATTCGTGTAATTCAAATTTGAATCTGCTCCGAAAAGTCTAAAAGCACGTCATTAGTAGGCACGGAGCAATCTCATATCATTGGTAATCTGTAATCGGGTTCAGGTATTATTTTAAGAAAAAGAAATAACGCTGGTTTCGCTTCAATAATAGAATAGTAAAAAGCGACCCTGTTGGAATTGATTTTCCAACAGGGTCGTTTCAAATCTGATGATTTGAAGCTAATTTTCAGTTATATAACCAGCAATCATGCTTAAATCTCGATTATTAAACTTGAAGCTTATTTCACCAGCCTGGCATCTTCCATGATCAGTTCGTACGAATAGCCGTATCCAAAGTCTTTGTTCAGGGTGATTGTTCCTTCGAAGGTAACCACTTCATCCAAAGCAGCTTTATCAAGTGAGGTAATGGTCAGGTCAAAGTTTTCGCCATCTTTGGTTCCATCCTGGATATGTATCCAGTTTTTGCCCATTACTTCTTCGTTTACTTTTACTACCTGCCCCTTCATTTTGATTTTTTTGCCTGAATAATCATTTCTGCTGCCGTATAATTTGGCAATCGAAAGCCCATCTTCAGCCGGTGCAACCGATATTCCATCTTTCATGGTTAAGGCAACCTTGCTTCCCTGTTTTGCTGGAGCCTGAACATCTGCAATAATGGGCAGGGTACTGATCTCCTGAACGAAATAAATGGTTTCAAATGTGCGGTCAAGTTCTTTACTTTGAAAATTATTCATCTCATGTGCATGGTCATAATAATAAACTTCGCCTTTTGCAGCTTCCTGACGGGTTACTGCAATCCAGTTTTCAGTGCCATTTTCGCTAACTTTTAAATAAGTGTAAGTTGAAGTCTGTAGAACTTCTTCTACTTTAACTTCGTGCATCGAAGGATTGGCAAGGGTTTGGGCAGTCGGCACCTTGTTCTTTCTTACACAGCCCGAAAAAACTAACAGAATAGACAGAATAACAAATAATGATCTCATAATTTATAAAATTTAATATTTTCTGATTTTAATATTTTGGTGAAATCGTTGAATTCAAAAACTTTAGCTTTCAAACAAATTTCAAAACAATTAGTTGTAATTTTAGTTGATTTTTCAATCACTTAGCCCAAAAATGATATAAAATTACGGCGGACAGCCCAAATCCGAAGATGTACCGAAAATTAAAGCACCGATGCTTTTGCATTATGCCGGAAACGATGAACGTATCAACGCTGGAATTCCTGCATTTGAGGCAGCTTTAAAAGAAGCAAAAGTTGAATATCAGCTTTTCATGTACGAAGGAGCCGCTCATGCTTTTAACAATGATTCAAATCCTGAAAGGTACAACAAGGAAGCCGCCGACCTGGCGTGGAAACGAACGATTGATTTCTTCAGGAAAAAGTTGAAATAGAAAAGTAATCAGTCGCAGTGGTCAGTTTTCAGTAAATGGAATCTGAGTCCTGGTTACTGCGACTGGTTACTTCCCCACACTTCTGCAACCTCCTCAACAAACGGTTTACAGTGATTGAAAAACATTTTATACCCTTCACACAAATAATTCAAATTTGGTTCACCTTCCGGAGTGTCTATAAACCGGTCTTTAGGACAAGCTCCGTTGCACATTTTCAGGACTTCGCAATTCAGGCAATAGCCGGGTAAAGTGTCAAGTTTGGCCTGACCGAATAATTTCTGATGTGTGCTTTCCAGCATTTCTGAAAGTGAACTTTGGCGAATATTCCCGATGTGATGTTCTGGTTCAACAAAATGATCGCAAGCGTAAAAATCGCCATTTTGCTCGACCACCGGAACGCGGCCGCATTCAGGTTTAAATTTGATATTTACCGCGCTCCAGTTGCTTTTCGGGTTTCGGGGCGTAAACCGGATGCAATAACCTTCATCATCGATTGATCGACGGACACCGTCAATCCATCCAAAACAGATAGCTTCATCAACCGACTCCGACCAGGTCATGCTCGGTTTAAATCTGATTTTAATTCTTTTATCCTGATATTCCTGAATTTCAGTTCAGAGCCATGCCCTAGGAATCCTATGTATCCTTTTTTGCGCAACAATCCCGGATGATCTTTTTGATCGGCAGTTCCGTTTTTACTGGCTTCTTTCATGTTTCCTTCCAGGATTACGGTTCCGTTTAGCGTAATCTTAATGTCATCGCCTTTCACATACACTTCCTGATAGTTCCATTCGCCAACCGGTTTCAGAAAACCCCTTTTGGCCGCGATAATTCCATATACAGAACCATGATACTGATAGTCTTCCAAATCCTTGTAAATGTCTGCTGTGTTATCCAGAATCTGCAATTCTTTGCCTATATAAGCTGCATCGCCAGTGAGCGGTGCATGAATCCCAAGACCATTATTGGCTCCGGGAGTAAGCTGAAATTCGAACCGGAAAATGAAATCGGAATATTCTTTTTCAGTAAACAGGTTTCCGTGAGCGCCTTCCCGAGGACTTACAACCAGCAAACCATCTTCAGCCAAATAATCCACCTTGTTTCCAATCCAGTTGTCGAGGTTTTTTCCGTTGAACAACAATTTGAACCCAGCCGCTTCTTCTTCGGAACTCAGTTTAACTTCTTCCAAATCCAGCTCTTTTGCAAAAATGTTCCTGAAAGCCAGATCGGTTCCATGAGCCTGCAATTCAATTGCTTCGGTTTTGAAAATAGGCATCGAACGGTCCCAGTAGTTTTCCATCACTACATTATCGACCACCAAAATGCCGTTCAGGAAAACTGTTACACGCTCGCCCACCATTTTTATGCAGAAAGTATTCCAGTCGCCAATGGCATTGTCGGCCAGAACCAGCGGTTTGCTCGGATTTTTCTCGTTGTTGTACAAACCGCCCGAACCAACCTGGGCGCCCACATCAACGCGCGAAGTATCCCAAACCTGAACCTGTGGCGCACCACGAAGGTAAATCCCACTGTCGCCATGATTGCTGATTTTCCAATCAACAATCATCTCGAAATCGCCGTACATTTTCTTTGTGCACAGGTTGTCTCCCTCGCCACTGAAATAAATGGCGCCATTCTTTACCGACCAGTTGGTCAGCATCTTGGTATTGGCTTCAATCTGAGCTTTGGCCAGTTCCTCAGGTTTCATTTTGGCGCGGGCAATCGGATTTTTCACCAACCCGTGCCAGCCGGTCAAATCTTTTCCGTTGAAAATGCTCACATAGCCTTTCTCCTTTGGCATTTTTTCAAGGTATTCGCGCACATCAATCACATCGTACTGGCTATCGGGACCGGTCATTTTTCCCATCACTTTGGTCAGAACTTCAGTCACAAATTCACCTGTTAGTCCATTCTTTTTTCCAGAAGATGGCAATGCCAGAAATTTGGCTGTTGAAGCTGCTACTGCTCCCAACTCTGGGTGGTCGATAAATTCTGAAACAAAAACCAGTGAAAGGAACGTTTTTACATTTCGTGCAGCCTGAATAACCTGTGTTTTTTCGGGTACTGAAGTAGATTCTGGCATCAGTTTACGGATCATCAGCAATTTCTGATCGTCGGGAAGGTTTGATTCGAGCATGATCCGTATGTAAGCTTTGATGGCATTCATACGGAAAGATTTCATTTCAGGATTGGTAAAAGCGGTAAAAAGATGAGGTGCCGCCGATGCATCTTTCCAGTTCGAAAGTGAAATAAAAGCAGCTTCCTGCCCAGCCTGACTACCACTTTTCAACAAGCCAACAACAGTTTTCAAGGCTTTCGGATCATTCAGCGATGACAGCACAGGAATCAGCTTGTCGTTCATGTCGCCGCTTTGAATTTCTTTCAGTATCAGATTGTCACCAGGTTTTGCTGTTCCTGAATAAATTGCAATCAGTGCATTCTGTATATTTTTAACCGGCTCTTTATCGGTTGTGTTTTTGAGCAAAGCAATTAATTCTGGGACATTTTCGGCTTTCGAAACTTTTTCGAGGGAGACAAAGGCAACTTCTCGTAAGAAGGCATTTCCTGAATTGCAATAGTTAATAACCTGAGCAAAACTTTCAGTAGCCCTTCTCTCTCCCAATACTTTGATCATCACCTTTTTGCCGGCATCGTTCATGTCATTAAGCTGCGCGGTAAGCAAACCACTTTCCTTAACCGAACAGGTGTTGAGCAATGCCAGTTCTATTTCAGCCTGTTCGTTGTTACTGTTCGCAGTTTTCAATTGTTCGATCAAAACAGGAACTGCCTTTTCTTTCTGGTTGACAGCCAATGCCCGGATGGCTTCGAGCCTGACCATTTCTTCTCCGGAAAACAGACCTGGCAGAATGGCGTTTTGAAGGACTTCGCTTTCCGCACGATTTGCCAGAAAATGAATAATTTCAGCCTGAATTTCGGCAGGAGCTGCTTTCATCGCGACAATCCATGAACCGATGTTTCCACTGTTGAGTCCGGCGGCTGCATTGGTCAGCACTGCATTGCGGTAAGCTTTGTTTTTATTCTGGATTTCCTTCAGGAAAAGTTCATTGTTGCCAAAACCAGGAACTGCGAGAGCTGAAGATCGGTAAATCAGTTGATTGTCCTCTTTGCAGTTTTTTATTAGTGACACACACAACTGATTGCTCAGTTTAGTTCCGTTCCGTTCTGCCAGTCTTTTTGCATATTGTAAGTAAGCAATCATTGTTTCTGCCTGATCGGGCTGAAATTTTGCAGCTTTAGCAGCCGCTGTGAAAGTTTTAAAAGCTTCTTTCCCGCCAATATTGGCCAATGCGGCATATACCTGTTTCAACAACTGATCATTGGCAGGTTTGGTTAAGCCGATTAAATAAGGTTCTGCTGGTTGGTATTTCAACTGACCCAGTGTTTTTACCATGGTAAGCTGTTGCAAGTCCTTTTTGCCAGTTATATTTATCAGGATTACTGCACCAGCTTCAACGGTTCCGATACTATTCAGGGTCGAAAGTGCAGGATCGTACAAATCATCCGAATTCAGGTATTTTCCCATACGGGCAACCGTCTCTGCACCTCCGCAATATTGAAGCCTGCGGATAAAAAAAGCTTTCACTTCCATGTCAGAAGCTTTTTCGAGTGCTGCAAGTAAAGCCCCTTCGACCAACTTCCGGTCTTTTTCGCGGTTTTTGGCGCCGGCATACTGGGCCAGACTTTCCAATGCCATGCGGGCCTGCGTGTCATTTCCGGTTCCGGGCGGAACGATCATGTCGCAGAATTTGCCGATTCCGGGAGCCCCGGTTTCAATTATCTGGTGCATTAGTTTGCTGGTGCGTTCGCCATTTTGTGCCGGAAACTGTGCCAGCACATCGGCAACTTTTGTTTCGAGGCTTCGATTGTCCTGTGCCATTGCCGGAGCCATCAGGAAAAGAGCCAGAAAAATGGTCAATATATTTTTTGTAATATTTTTCATAAAATCGTGTTTTTACTATTTATAAAACTGCGATTAAAAATCGCAGCGCCCAATTTGAAACCTGGAACTAAAAAATATCCAATAACGAATGATCAATATTCAATTTTCAAGGTAAAGTCAGCTCGAAGAAGGACAACTTGAAACCTGGAACTTTGAACTATATCCTCCATTCTCCCCTCATCGGTTGATCGATAAGCTTATTGGCTTCGTCGTCGTTGATAAAGGTTTGGGTTACCGGATCGAATTCGAGCGTGCGGCCCAACTTCAATGCGATAACGCCCATGTTTACAATGGTTGCAGAGCGGTGTCCGTTTATTTCGTTCAATGCAAATTTCTTCCGGGTTTTCACCGATTCGCTGAACAGGCCGATTTGTGGTTCGGGATCAGGAAGTGTATCAATCAGTGCGTTCAGGTTTGGAATATCTGATTTAAAACCTTTGTAAATTTTTCCTTTTGGCCCTTCAATGTATGCAGCACTTTGGCCTTTGTTTTCGCCGTCGAGAATAATCTGGCATCCATCGGCATACGTGTAGGTTATTTTCCGCCAGGTTCCGATCGCATCGTAATCCTGCTGTGGTGCATCCACCTCAACTTTTACCGGACTGGTATTGTCTTTTCCCAGAAAGTACTGAACCGGATCGATGTAATGCTGGCCCATATCGCCGAGCCCTCCTCCATCGTAATCCCAGTATCCGCGGAAAGTTTGGTGAACGCGGTGTGCATTGTATGGTTTTTCGGGGGCAGGCCCGAGCCATAAGTTATAATCCAATTCGGAAGGAATAAGTTCTGGTGTCAGGTTAGGTTTTCCAACCCAATAAAACTTCCAGTCGAAACCGGTCACACCGCTGATCGTCACTTTTAAAGGCCAGCCCAAAACACCGCTTTCAACTACTTTTTTGAGCGGTTTAACGGGCGTGCCCAATCCGTAGAAATTATCTTTAAACCTGAACCAGGTATTTAGCCGGAACATTTTGCCGGTTGCGTTGATGGCCTCAACCACTCGTTTGCCTTCGCCGATGGTTCGGGTCATGGGTTTTTCGCACCAAACATCCTTGCCTGCCTGCGCTGCCATTACCGACATGATTCCGTGCCAGTGCGGGGGAGTGGCAATGTGCACAATGTCGATGTCCGGACGAAGCAGTACATCACGAAAATCGGAATATCCTTTGACATTGGGCCCCACTTTTTGAAGGGTATTGTTCAGATGGTTTTTGTCCACATCGCAAATGGCGAGCAGGCGGGTGCCTTCGTAAACGATGTGCCCCTGACCCATTCCGCCAACGCCGATGATGGCTTTGGTTAGCTGATCACTTGGGGCAAGAAAACCGTTTCCGCCCAAAACATGCCGCGGAATAATGGTTATCCCGGCAGCAGCAAACAGCGACTTCTTCAGGAAATCGCGGCGATTGTTGATTTTTTCAGTCATATTTAATAATAATTTAGTAAGTTCAGATTTGAATCTATGAATTTACTGCAAAAAAAGCAACTGACGTGTAAAATGAGGGGTAATAAATGGGGTAATAGAATTGTAATACTGTATGTTTTATACCATAAAAGAGTAAAAAATTACAAAACCATGAGTCCACTCCCAAAAGTTAGATGGTCAAAAAATAGTCCTTTGGACTTGTGTTCAATGAAAACCTTGAGGGTTGAACCACCAAATAACTGAATATTTTAAATTTTAAACAGTCTCTTAACTCTTTCAGAGGGGTGTACGACAAAATTCCCATTAATAGATTTTTCAGCCTACTCACCCCGGGTGCGCTTCGCTTACCCTCCCCCTCTCTACTCGTAGAGAAGGGGAAAGCCCTGCCTTCGGCGTGAGCTCAGTCGAACGCTTGCGGGGCTTGGGGCGAGTGAGAAAAACAACAATAATTTTAACATACAACCTATTCCGATACTCGAAATTAACGAAGTCTTCGGATTGAAAACCTATTCGTCTGTTGAATTATTTCCATTGTCAACCAACGACCTGAAATCATTGGGATACTTCTCCTTATAAAGTTCAAAATACAGTTTAATGAAATTATCAAAAACAGAATGTGCCAGGCTCAATTTACCCTGACTGATCAGAATGCTGATTTTTTTGCGCAAAGCAGGTTCGTTCAGCGGATCGTTAACGCTGATAACTTCAGCAAGATCAAGGAGAATGGGATCGAATTTTTCTTCTGGAAGTAAACGGAATATTTTGAGCCCAAACTCGATGGTCCGGTCGCTCATTCGGTCAATGTACGGATCGACCCACGATTCGCTCATGTTTGGGAAAAGCGTGCCTTTTTTCAGGATATGCAGTAATTCAGGCAATTCATTTTTATTTTTTTCAGTATCAGAAGTTAAATCGGCCTCATTCAGTTTTGATTCAACATAAAAGAGATCAACAAAATAGCCATCTGTAAATTCAAACTTCCAGAGTTTGTCCTGAAAAACCAGTTTCATTTCTGAACACGAAACCAACAAGGCTTTCAGGTTCTGAATGTTTGTTCCTCTGATATTCTTTGCTTTGGGCGCGCTTATTCCCGGCCATAAATAATCTGACAGTTTCTTGGAACTGATCCCTTTTTCGCGAAGCCCACTGTGCAGCAAAATAAGCACAAATAGCTGTTTTATTTTGGGGGAAAATTTTAAGCTGATATCTTTACCTTCGCTGTTGATGACTTTTAAGCCACCGAAACAATTGATTTGTTCCTGATAGTTATGAATAGAAGAAGCAATGGCTGTTTTTTGATTGGGAGAATCAACCGGCAGAGGTTTTACCAGGGTTTCAGCTGATTTTTTGCGGCGCATTTGCCTGAATGAAAAGAAGCCCAAAACTCCAAGCAAAAGTATGATACCAATGATCGGGCTTACAGAAACCGGATTTTGTCCATCTTTCGAAGACAAAAATTCATTTCGGACTTGATCTTCATTCAATTCCCGGTCCCATATTTTGATTTCGTGAATGTAACCCGCGAAATATTCCTCCCACAGGTTGCTCCCGATCAACATCGTATAATCCGACTCTGCATAGGGTGTTAACAAACTTACAGTTTCTGTTCGTTCGCCGTTCTTGTAAAAACTGATTTGATTGTCAGCGACCGAATGCACCAGTCCAATAAAAGTCCATTGATTGACCGGAATTATAGTTTTTTCTGAGTAGTAATCTTTAATCCCCTGCACTGTAAAAGTAAGCAGTCCGTCACGAATCTTTAATACAAAATCTTTTCCCTTGCCTATAATGCAATTGTTTTGTCCAAGTTCGGTGGGTTTTATCCACGCAGTGATGCTGAAATTGGGTTTTAGTGCAGAACGGCTCATCAAACCGCAGTCTGCGTATGAATTTCCGGAGAAACGGGCACAGTTGTCCCAAGTCTCATCCCCTTCGGAATCAAGACCATAATTGATTATTTCATTGTCATTTTTTCTTCGAAGGTTTTGAACCTTTTTTGAAAAGACATAATGATCGGTCAACCCGAAATCGGGATCGAGCGGAACCACATTGAAGACTTTCATGTTCCTGAGGTTTTCAGGACTTGGAAGTATGATGTCAGGAGAAAACTGATAGCCCGCTTTATAAGGCACCAATGCCGAGCGGCTGAATGAACTCGTAGGGAAACTAAAATAACCATTTGTCCTGCGATTGGGAAAATCTTTCCACGAAACATCGGCGAGCAAATCGCTGCCATTCCTGATAGCCCCGAATATTTTTGTCTGGCTGTTCAGATTTGAAACAATGCCGGCAGCTTTCCTGACATTTCGGGCATCGACCTGAATAAAATTCGGCAGTTTCCCGGTACGTTCCCAAAACCCGACAAAATAATCGACTGTAGGAAAGGAATCAGGATCAGCGATCATCCAAAGCAATTCGTTGCAAGTTAGTTGTTTCAATTGCAATTCAGGATTGTCAGAAGTCCCGAACTTGTCCAGATTTCGCCCATTCAGAAAAATTATTTCTGAACGGAATTTGTTCTGGTTCAGGTTTTCTTCTTCAGAAATAATTATGACCGGAAGATTTTTTGCAGGAATTTTGGCCATTAAACGATCCAGTTCATCGTTTGAATTTCCTGAAAAAAGGAAAGCCAGCGGAATCTTTTCATGAAATAGCGAGTCGAGCTGGCCGGGACCAAGCTGTTCAGGGTGAATGAGCAGATGCGCTTTCAACCGAACCGAAATCCGCACCGAATCAGGCAATCCTGCATGATCATCTGTTTCAATCCGGGCAAAACCCGACAAACAGAAGAGCAGCAGGATCAACAAAAACTGATATGATTTTTTTATCCGGATCAAAATTATCTGAAGTGATTCGTGAATGCACAAACTTATAAAAAACCGTGAATTTTGCCGGCATAAAGCTACTCTTTTTTACTTTGGATTGTTGGCGGTTAATCGTTTGATATTCAGTATTTATTTAAATTGACTGAAAGACGCCGAATCATGTTTGAATAGTTTAAATTCCTGCTAATTTTGTTTGAAAAATTATAAATGCCATGCAATCGATCGATCCATTTTCAGGCGAAACAATTAAAAATTACCCGGAGTATTCTTCCGAAGAAGTCGAAACTATCCTTTGTTGGGTTGATGCCGCTTTTGGGCAATGGAAACTTACCAGCTTTGACGAGCGTGCCATTCTGATGAAAAACCTTCAGGCCAAATTGCTTGAAAAAAAAGCGGAGCTTGCCTCCATCATGAGTGCTGAAATGGGAAAAGTACTGCGTGAAGCCATTGGCGAGATTGAAAAATGTGCCTTGGTTTGCGGTTTCTATGCTGACAATGCAGAATTGTTCCTGAAAAAAGAACCCATCCAAACAGAAGCATCCGAATCATACATTACTTATCAGCCAATTGGAACGGTTTTGGCCGTAATGCCCTGGAACTTTCCGTTCTGGCAGGTTTTCAGGTTTTTGGCCCCGGCATTGATGGCAGGAAATACGGGAGTTTTGAAACATGCTTCCAATGTACCGGGCTGCGCACTGGCCATAGAACAATTGGTTCGCGAAGCGGGCTTCCCCGAAAATGTTTTTCGCACTTTGCTGATTGGCTCAGGTTCAGTAAAAGCGGTGATCGAAAACCCATTGATAAAAGTTGTTACGCTAACCGGAAGCACTCCGGCCGGAAAAGCGGTGGCTTCAGTAGCTGGTTCTGTACTTAAAAAATCGGTGCTCGAACTGGGTGGGAGCGATCCTTACCTGATTCTGGAAGATGCTGATATTGAAACCGCTGCCCGCTTGTGCGTTACCAGCCGCCTGCTGAATGCCGGACAAAGCTGTATTGGCGCCAAACGTTTTATCGTGGCCGATAAAATATACGATTCGTTCAAAGCTGAATTTGTGCGGTTGATGGCAGCGGCAAATTATGGCGATCCACTCGATCCGCAGACAACCATCGGCCCGTTAGCTCGTTGGGATTTGCGTGACGAACTGCACCAACAGGTGGAAAAAAGTTGTAAAATGGGCGCAAATGTTTTGCTTGGAGGTTTTATTCCTGATGGAAAGGCTTCATTTTATCCGCCAACAGTTCTGGAAAATGTGGTTCCCGGAATGCCTGCTTACCACGAGGAATTGTTTGGTCCGGTAGCTGTGCTGTTTAGGTTTAAAACCGAAGAAGAAGCAATCATGATTGCCAACGATACTGTTTTTGGATTGGGCGCAGGAATTTTTACTGCGGATATTCAGAAAGGCAAAATGCTTGCAGAAAAAGGGCTTGATGCCGGCTGTGTGTTTGTAAACGACTTTGTAAAGTCCGATCCCCGGCTTCCGTTCGGAGGCATCAAAGGCAGTGGCTATGGCCGCGAATTGTCAGCGGTTGGCATTCGCGAATTTATGAATATGAAGACGGTGGTTGTGAAGTAGCTATTCCCCATATTTCAGCAAAAATTCAGGATTGATTGCTTTGAAACTTACACGGCCATTGTTGAAATTTTCGTTCGACAAAAGCAAATCAAGCCTTTCGTTTAAAGGCCGGATTACAATGCCCTCGGCCCAAACATCAGGACAAACTTTACTCTTGATGGTTGCCATTCTGATGATCGAATCAATGTCGTTTTCAAGTTCATAATCACTTGAAATAAGAGGAACAGTTGGCAATTCAAGCTTAATCATTAAATCAAAAAACTGTTCATAAGGCAAATATTCAAAGCGGTCAATATCGAAAGCGTTGAAAAACCGTATTGTCTGACCTCTCAATTTCAGCTTGTTATCCTGAATTCCTTCACCGATCAATTCACCCTGAACAGCGAAATTGCCATTTAACGACCGCAGTTTGTTTTCAACATCCATTTCCCGTGCAACTTTCCAAAAGCTGTTTTCCTCATCTTCCAACAGTTCAAGGTTTCGGCTGCACACGCCAAACTCACCTTTATTGAGAAAGTACGTTCCGGAACTTCCGTCCACTTTTTCAGTTATATAGCATTTTGTTCCTTTGTATTTGTCCAATACACGCTGTAAAACCTGGACCCTTGTTTCATCAGTTTTTGGAATGAAGGATGGAAATCTGCCTTTTGCGATTCCACTTAAACAGGCAGGCATTGGCGGTTCATATTTCTCAATGCCCATTACTTCGGTACAGTCTGCATCTTCTTCGATTTCAAAATCGGGAGGCAAAATTGATAAAGGGAAACAAATGCCCTGCGAAATTTGCCCGCGAAGCCTGATGGTGCGTACCCTCATTCCCCGAGGCTTTAAAAATTCAAACACAGGTTTGTCAGGCATCAAACAATCAATCTCACAATATACGGCCAAATCCCCCACCTGAAATTCACCCTTCTTTACTACCAACTGCCAACCCAATACGGTGGCCTTTTCAATAGCGTCAGCATTTTCAATGGGTTCCAATACTTTTATTCTCTGGATACTTGCAAGTTTTCTCATGGCTTAAAATGCTTATATTAGCAATTCGCTAATATACGAACAAATGTGCCTTTTCAGGTTTGTGGGAAAAGTAAAAACTTGATTAATTTTAGCGAAAACTTGATAAATAGTTAAAAATAAAAATTATCAGATATGTCAAAACTTCTATCTCCGCTCATTATCAAAGATATCGTATTAAAAAACCGGATTGTCATTTCGCCGATGTGCCAGTATTCTGCTGTTGATGGATTTGCAAACGATTGGCATTTGGTACATTTAGGCAGCCGGGCCGCTGGTGGTGCTGCATTAATCATACAGGAAGCAACAGCCGTTTCAGCTGAAGGCCGCATAACACCTGCAGATCTGGGGTTATATAAAGAGGAACATATTGAGAAGTTGAAAAACATTACCACATTTATTCATGGGCAAGGAGCAGTTGCCGGCATCCAATTGGCTCATGCCGGAAGAAAAGCAAGCTGTGCCAGGCCCTGGGATGGAGGGAAACAGCTTAAAGAAATAGAGGGTGGCTGGACAACAGTTTCTTCATCTGCTATCGCCTTTAATCCTGAAGATGATGCCCCGCGGGCATTGAATACCGATGGCATACAAAAAGTAATTGCTGATTTTAAAACTGCTGCACTGCGCGCATTGCAAGCCGGTTATAAAATGATAGAAATACATGCGGCACATGGTTACTTGATTCACCAGTTTCTTTCTCCATTAAGCAACAACCGAACTGATAGCTATGGCGGTAGTTTTGAAAACAGGATACGCCTTCTGCTGGAAATTGTAAAATCAGTACAAACAGTATGGCCGCAAAACCTTCTGTTGTTTGTAAGGATATCTGCTACCGATTGGGCCGAAGGGGGCTGGGACATAATTGAAGCGGTAAAACTTTCATCCATCTTAAAAGCGGAGGGAGTTGACCTGATTGACTGTTCGTCCGGCGGATTGGCGCCTTATGCGAAAATTCCACTTGCCCCGGGCTATCAGGTGGCTTTTGCTGAACGCATAAAAAAGGAAGCTGGTATTTTAACTGGTGCAGTTGGATTGATAACAGAAGTGGTGCAGGCAGAAGATATTTTAAAGGACGGAAAGGCCGACCTTATCCTGATTGCCAGAGCATCTCTTCGGGAACCCTATTTTGCACTAAATGCTGCACATATTTTAGGTGATGGCATTGCCTGGCCATTACAATATCAAAGAGCTAAATTATAAATAGCAAAAAGAAGCCATGTGGTTAAAAACTATTTTCATTATAGCGTTGGTTTTCATGTCATCAAAAATCACAAATGCCCAATCGCGTTGGACTTTCGAATTGCATGGTGGCGGTGTGTATAATTTACCTATGCCATTGGTAATAAGGCAACAGGGGTATCCTGATATTAAATTTCGGGCACGTTTCGCTTCCGAGTCTTTTATCCTGCCTGTATATTGGGACTGGCGTTTAAGCCGATGGCAAAATGGGAAATCATGGGAGTTTGAGGCCATTCACCACAAACTCTATTTGGATAATATTACGCCAGAAGTTCAGAAGTTCAATATTTCGCATGGGTTTAATATGATCATGGTGAATCGGGGATTCGAAAAAAAATCATTTCGATACCGGGCAGGTGCAGGAATTGTATTGGCCCATCCCGAATCGACTATCAGGGGTAAAATTTTGGGGGATTCCACCGATGACACAGATTTGGGATATTATATTTCAGGCCCGGTCCTTAATCTTGCTGTAAGTAAGCCATTCCAATTAGGTAGCCGGTTCTACATCAATGCCGAAGCCAAAACTACGCTTGCTTATTCGTATATTAAAGTGGCACAGGGGAATGCAGATTTATATAGTATTGCTTTTCACCTTATTCTCGGTATTGGAGTCGATTTTATTAAATCAGGGAAAGAATAATGAACGCAAGTTTGGATTTTAATTAATTGATTTACAGCAATACTAATTAAAGTTTGCTGTGTCGTAGAAATTATTCCGACAAATAAAATTGCGGGAGATCAGGAAGCCTGAACTTATCAAGCTCTTGTGGTGGGGGTGGATTAGATAATAATAGATTGCAAAATTGGTTAGATCCCTCAAATACTTCGAATGAGCTACCGGGACTTAGACTAATTATAGTGCAATTAGTACTCTTTTTTCCATAAATTTGCTAACCAATAACAAACACTACATATTATGCTACCAAAATTTTTGCTTGCCGACAATTCTCAGGAAATGCCTGATTACATTTTTGTTGTTCACAATGAAAATCCCAGGTTTATTGTAGGAAGTGACATTGAAGACTTTTCTGTCGATCAGCAAATTTACTGGATTGATAAGGAACCGAAAGACAAAGAATTAATCGCTCAACTGCTTGGAGAAGCCGAAGAATTTCTTGAAGCTGAACTTGAAAATCAGGACAGTTATTTTGAAGACGGGGAGGACGACCTACCATGACACCACAAAAAAGACTTACCAGATCGAAAGACAAAATGATTGGCGGTGTATTGGCCGGAATAGGGAACTATTTTGATATTGATCCCACCATCGTGCGTATTGGGTACGTTGTACTTTCAATTGCCAGTGTTGGCTTTCCGGGGCTAATAGCCTACCTGATTATGTGGGCAATTATTCCGGAGGGAAAGACCTTCTAATTCGGCGGAACCTGCTTCAGGCTTAACTGAATTCGTTTTCGTTGCAAATCGAGTTCAATTACTTTGACATGTACGTGCTGGTGTAATTTTACTATTTCGGCCGGATCGCTAATGAAGCGGTCGGCCATCTGCGATACATGTACCAACCCGTCCTGTTTTACGCCAACATCAACAAAAGCGCCGAATTTAGTAATGTTGGTAACGATTCCCGGAAGAACCATCCCCACTTTAATGTCTTCTACTTTTAAAATATCAGGCGCAAATTCGAATATTTTTATGCCTTTTCGCGGATCGAGTCCCGGCTTGGCCAACTCGCGTTTGATATCTTCCAAAGTTGGCAAACCTGTTTTGTCAGTCACATAATTGGTCAGAATTATTTGTTTCTGAAGTTCTTCTCCTGAAATCAGTTCTGGAATGGTGCATCTCAAATCTTTCGCCATTTTTTCTACCACATGGTACGATTCAGGATGTACCGCAGTTTTATCAAGTGGATTTACAGCTTCCGGAATCCGCAAAAATCCGGCAGATTGTTCATAAGCTTTTGCGCCCATTCGCGGAACTTTCTGTATCTCAGTTCTTGTGCTGAAAGGGCCGTTTTCTTTCCGGTAATCAACTATATTTTGAGCCAACTGAGGACCAAGTCCTGAAATATAGGTAAGCAAATGCTGTGAAGCCGTGTTGACATTCACACCAACCAGGTTCACGCTCGATTCAACTACTTTATCCAGACTGTTTTTTAATTTTTTCTGATCGACATCATGCTGGTATTGACCAACACCAATCGATTTCGGATCTATTTTAACCAATTCGGCCAACGGGTCCATCAACCGGCGCCCAATTGAAACTGCCCCACGGACAGTTACATCATATTGTGGAAATTCTTCGCGGGCAATTTTGGATGCAGAATAAATGGAAGCGCCATCTTCCGAAACCACATACACCTTCAACTCGCGGTTGAAATGCAGCTTTTTTATGAATTGTTCCGTTTCCCTGCTTGCGGTTCCGTTACCGATTGCAACAGCTTCAATTTGGTATGAACTTACAAGCGAAGACATTTTACGTGCAGCCTGTTTGAGTTCTTCCTGAGGTTTATGCGGATAAATGGTTTCGTTGTGCAGCAAATTTCCCTGTGCATCGAGACAAACAACCTTACATCCGCTGCGGTAGCCCGGATCGATCGCCAATACCCGCATTTGACCAAGCGGGGCGCCCAATAACAATTGCCTCAGGTTTTCGGCGAATACGCGAATGGCTTCATCATCAGCCTTTTCTTTCGACGAATTTGAAAATTCAGTTTCAATTGAAGGTTCGAGCAGCCTTTTGTAAGCATCACTAACAGCCAATTCCATCTGATCGGTGCAGGCATTGTTGCTGTGAATAAAAAACCGTTTCAACCGCAAAACAGCTTCTTCACCTTCAGGAGAAACCGATACACGCAGAAAACCTTCGTTTTCGCCACGGCGCATGGCCAATAAACGATGGGAAGGACATTTTTTCAATGGTTCTTTCCAGTCGAAATAATCACTGTATTTGTCGGCGTCCAGTTCTTTTCCTTTGATCAGCTTACTTGTAATAATAGCTTCGGAATCGAATGAACGACGAACAATAGACCTTGCCTTTTCGTTTTCATTGATCCATTCTGCAATAATATCACGCGCCCCGGCCAAAGCTTCACCAACCGACTCGACCAACTCGTTAACAAACGGATGAGCCCTGTGCTCAATTTCCGTTTCGTTCTGTTTCATTACTATTTTGGCCAAAGGCTCCAATCCTTTTTCGCGGGCAATTGCAGCACGTGTCCTGCGTTTTGGCTTGTATGGCAGGTAAATATCTTCCAGTTCTGTCGGATCAAAACAATCCTCGATACGTTTTTGTAAATCAGTAGTCAATAAATCCTGCTCCTGAATGGTTTTCAAAATGGGTTCCTTGCGATTCAGCAATTCTGCCATCTTCTCTTTTGCATCTTTAACCGCTTCAATCTGAACCTCATCGAGGCTTCCGGTTCTTTCCTTCCTGTATCTGGCAATAAATGGCACTGTTGCGCCTTCTGTCAGCAACTGAATGGTATTAACTGCCTGTAATTCCTGAATGCCAACCAGTTGAGCAATCAGTTGTATAATATTTTGATCCATAATCCGATAATAAAAAATGAGGCCCGAAGGTAAGTTTAAATGTATGAATTGTGCAATAAAAAATTCACTGTTAAAAAACATAGTGACTTTTTTTGTGTTATATAAAGAAGAGTCTACTCCGAAAAGTCAAAAGCACGTCATTGCGAGGCACGAAGCAATCTCATATCATTGGTAATCTGTGTGTTGAGATTGCTTCACTTCGTTCGCAATGACGAAAAACCACTTGTCGGACTGGACTCAAAGAAATTGAAAAAAATATTTTTTTCTTAATTATCCAGATTAAGTCATTTTAAAGGCATAACTTTACACATAAAAACTAAAATATGAGCATCATATATTCATTGTTAGGTTTTTTATTAGGATTTGGCTTGGTTTGTTTTACTATCCCCGCACTTCTAAGAGTTTCGTTTGCCAAACACCTGTACGACACTCCAAATGAAAGAAAGGCTTCCAAAGTGGTTGTACCTACACTTGGCGGCGTGGCGATATTTATCGGATTTATTATCAGCACAATAATCGCATCTGATGGATACAATTTTGGAGAACTGAAATACCTGATCGCCGCAGTCATCATCATGTTTTTTATTGGATTAAAAGACGACCTGATGGATATTTCGGCACGAAAAAAACTTTTTGTACAATTAGCAACTGCGCTAATCCTAATAATTTTGGGTGATTTCAGGTTTACAAACCTTCACGGTGTACTTGGGTTGCATGAGATCAACTATGCAACCAGCTTTACTTTAACCTTGTTTTCCATGATTGCCCTCATCAATGCTTTTAATTTAATTGACGGAATTGACGGCTTGGCTTCCGGTATCAGTATTGTTATTTCATCGGTATTCGGTACTTGGTTTTTACTTGCAGGCCATTACGAATATGGGGTTACATGTTTCAGCCTGGCAGGCAGTTTGGTCGCATTCTTCCTTTTCAACGTGTTTGGAAAGAAAAACAAAATATTTATGGGCGATACCGGATCCTTGATTCTCGGAGTG
>JANONW010000370.1:0-2934 GCA_031421065.1 Prolixibacteraceae bacterium | reverse complement strand
CGGCTCGGCCTTCGTCTACAGCGTGGTGGCCACTGTCGCGCCACAGGTGTTCCCGGACTCCTGCGTCTCAATGGGCCGTGTCGCCGTCTACTTCGAAGCCGCGGCGGTGATCATCTCGCTGACGCTGCTGGGCCAACTGCTGGAACTGAAGGCGCGGTCGCAGACCTCGGCGGCTATCAAGTCGCTGCTGGGCCTGGCGCCCAATACGGCACGCCGCATCGCGGCAGATGGATCAGAAGAGGACATCCCGCTGGCAAACGTGCACGTCGGCGACAAGCTGCGCGTACGGCCCGGCGAAAAGGTGCCCGTCGACGGCGTGGTGGTCGAGGGCAGCAGCGCACTCGACGAATCCATGCTCACCGGCGAGCCGCTGCCGGTGACCAAGCGCGTGGGTGACAAGTTGATCGGTGCCACGCTGAACACCAGTGGCGCACTGGTGATGCAGTCCGAGCACGTCGGCTCGGCGACGGTGCTGTCGCAGATCGTGCAGATGGTGGCGCTGGCGCAGCGCTCGCGCGCGCCCATGCAGCGCATGGCCGACGCCGTGGCCGGCTATTTCGTCTACGGCGTCGTGACGGCCGCGCTGTTGACATTCTTCGGCTGGGGTTTGTTCGGGCCCGAGCCGGCCTGGGTCTACGGCCTGATCAATGCCGTGGCGGTGCTGATCATTGCCTGCCCCTGTGCACTGGGCCTGGCCACACCGATGTCCATCATGGTCGCCACTGGCCGCGGCGCCACGCATGGCGTGCTGTTCCGCGACGCGGCGGCGATCGAGAACCTGCGCAAGGTCGACACCCTCATCGTCGACAAGACCGGGACGCTGACCGAAGGGCGGCCCAGCTTCGAGAAGGCGATCGGCGCGAACGGTTTCGAAGCTGACGAGGTTTTGCGCCTGGCCGCCAGCCTTGACCAAGGCAGCGAGCATCCGCTCGCTGCAGCCATCGTGGCGGCAGCGCGCGAGAAGAATCTCGTGCTCGACAAGCCCGAGCAATTCGATTCCGCATCCGGCATCGGCGTGCGCGGCTCCATCGCCGGCAAGGCGCTGGCGCTTGGCAATACCGCGCTGATGGAGCAACTCGGCGTCGACGTGGCGCCGGTGGCGGCACAGGCCGAGGCACTGCGCGCCGAAGGGGCCAGCGTGATGCACCTGGCCGTCGACGCAAAACTCGCAGGCATCCTGGCTGTGTCCGATCCGGTGAAGGCCACCACGGCCGAAGCGCTGGCGACGCTGCGCAAGGCGGGCATCCGCGTCGTGATGGCCACCGGTGACGGCCTGACCACGGCGCGGGCCGTGGGGCACCGCCTGGGCATCGACGAGGTACACGGCGAAGTCAAGCCTGCCGACAAGCTCAAGCTGGTCGAGAAGCTGCAGTCCGAGGGCCGTGTCGTCGCCATGGCCGGCGACGGCATCAACGACGCCCCGGCCCTGGCCCGCGCCGATGTCGGCATCGCCATGGGCACTGGCACCGACGTGGCGATGAACAGCGCGCAGCTCACGCTCGTGAAGGGCGACCTTCGCGGCATTGCCACGGCGACCGCACTGTCAGTGGCCACCGTGGCCAACATGAAACAGAACCTGGCCTTCGCCTTCATCTACAACGCGCTTGGCATTCCTCTGGCAGCCGGGTTGCTGTACCCGTTCACCGGATGGCTGCTGTCGCCGATGATCGCCGCGCTTGCAATGAGCCTGAGCTCGGCGTCGGTGATCGGCAATGCGCTGCGCCTGCGCCGCGCTGCATTGAAGCAGGACTGACGGCAGGCACGGCAATGGACATCGTTGCGCACACGCTGTGGGTTGCTGCGGGCGCCACCGTGATCCATCGTCGGCGACCGGTGACGAGGAGCGCTGTGCTGGTCACGCTTGTGCTGGCAGCGTTGCCCGATGTGATCCATCTGCTGCCCATCGCAAGCTGGTGGCTTTTCGCCGACGGAACCTTTGCTGCCCTGCGGGGTTATGCCGTGGCGGTACCCGGACAGGAGCCCGTTCTGCCGCCGCTGGTCGAGTTGTTGTCGCACCACCTGCATTGCGTGATGCACAGTGCACCGATCGCAGGTCTCGTCTCGCTTGCGTTATGGTGGGTGCGACGCACATTCTGGATCCCGCTGCTGGGTTGGTGGTCGCACATCGTGATCGATGTGTTCACGCATTCAGCCGACTACTACGCGGTGCCGGTTCTGTACCCGTTCACGCAGCGCGGCTTCGATGGCGTCGCATGGATCACACCCTGGTTCATGGCGCTTAACTACACCGCCTTGGCGGCTGTGGCAATCTGGCTTCTGATGAGCAGGAAGCGGCCGGATCGCGGCTAACCACTTGCGCTGGTCGACCGGTCCGAGGTGCCGCTCAGGACGGGCTTCGGTCGGCCCATCCAGGGTTTGCGGCACCACGCGGGAGCGGTGTAAAAATCCAGTGCGAGGGCGTGCACGACGGCTGCTGGCAACCACCGCCGCCAAGCGCGTTGCCGGCTGACAGCGCGCCCGCGCTGGCCACGCCGTCAGCCGGCGGCTGACATCAATTCATCAGCCGGCGGCCGACATCAATTCATCAACCGGCGGCCGACATCAATTCGTCGGCCATCTGGCGCAACACCCGCTTCTGGATCTTGACGCCGTTAGGCCCGTCGATGCTCGGGAACTCGGCCAGCACCACGACCCGCTGCGGCACCTTGTAGGAGGCCATGTTCTGCAGGCATAAGGCCCGCAGCGTGGCTTCGCCCGGGTCGGCGCCGGCCAGCACGACAAAGGCGACGGCCTGGTCACCGACGCCGGGCAGGGCCACGCCCACCACCTGGGCCAATGCCACCGCCGGGTGGCGCATCAGGGCTTGCTCGATTTCTGCCGGGTTGACCAGGTAGCCGCGCAGTCGCAGGCTGTCGCCCATGCGCGCCAGGTAGTGGAAGTGCTGGCCCTGCGCGGTGGCCAGATCACCCGACC
>JANONW010000369.1:0-6940 GCA_031421065.1 Prolixibacteraceae bacterium | reverse complement strand
AAAATGACCGGTTCAGAAATAAGTCGTCAGCTATTTCATTCGGCGTTACACGTCAGCTATAAAAAATAACTCACTTAAAACGAATTAACATGAAATCTTTATTAATCGTTGCGGCAGTTTGGACATTATTACTTTTTTCTGCATGTATCAAATCTGATTCAGGAACCCCTGCCACACCTCCAACTAACGATACATTTAATCCTGCAACTGCAACATTACTTGAACTCAAAACCATATTTGCTGACGAATTAGAGATTAGAAAAGAACAGATTATTACAGAACAAGTTGCTGCAATAAAGGACTACCGACAATTTGAGGACTCATACAATGCAAGTTATGTTCCCGAACCGAGACACATTCAACGATTTTTTGAACGTTCAAACGAATTGGCAAACTCGACAGACAACGAAGTAGATTGGTATAACGGAATAACACAAGAAGCATTAAATTGGTTGACAGATTGAAAAAGGGCGAACGGCAAACCGATTATGGCAGGACGAGTTTTTTTTATCTCAGCGCCAACTGTTGGGTCAAGATTTATCAACCAAATTTCACCTTGTTTCATAAAACTCTTCAAAATCAAGATTTGTAAACGCTGTCAATTCTTTATCTGATTTATAGTCAGAGTACAAAACATCAGCTGCTTTTTTCATTTGGTTTGTATCTTCGTGCTTACGTAAAGAATGAATACTTTTTTCGATCACAAAAATCCGCTTTTGAATTGGCAATCTTTGAATTTCTTTAATTAATTCGTTTGTTCTCATGTCTAATCATTTAGGTCTGCAAGATACAAATTAATCAAAGCATTTTTACAGCTTCAGCCTCTTGATAAACTCGTTGATGTCGAAATTCAGGTTGATTTTTGGGAGCTTGAATTTGCTGCCATTTTGAGTTTTCGACACCAAATATATCTCGTCGATAATCGATTTGTATTTTTCGGCCACGTAATTTCGTTTCAACTTTAAAGTTGGCGACAGTTCACCGGTTTGCGGGGCCCATTCTTCGCTTACTAACCTGAACCGTTTAATTTCTTCATGTTCACCCAATGTTTTATTGATGGCTACAACTTCTTTCTGCAGCTGGGCAAGTACTTCCGGTATTTCAATCAGTTCTTCGTTGTCCTGAAACACAATTTTCCGCTGACTGCACCAGTCGTGCAAATAAACAAAGTTCGGGGAAATCAACGCGCTGGTAAATTTTTCATCTGCCCCGATCACCATCACCTGTTCAATAAAAAACGAAGCTTTCAGCTTATTTTCAATCATTTGCGGGGCAATGTATTTCCCTCCTGAAAGCTTGAACATCTCCTTTTTACGGTCGGTAATTTTCAGATATTTTCCGTCTTCCAGAATTCCGATGTCGCCGGTATGGAACCAGCCTTCCTCATCAATTACTTCGGCAGTCAGTTCAGGAGCTTTGTAGTAACCTTTCATTACGCCCGGACCTTTGCAAAGTATTTCGCCGTCGTCAGCAAATTTCACCTGCACATTGCTTAAAACCTCTCCAACAGTACCAATTTTCATGGATCCGGTTCCCGGATTGTTTACTGCAATCACCGGCGAAGTTTCAGTCAAACCATAACCTTCCAGATTCAACATTCCGGCCATTCCGAGAACTCTTGCAATGCGTGGTTGAAGCGCTGCACCGCCTGAAACGATGTAAACGATGTTGTTCCCAAGTGCCGCCCTCCATTTTGAATATATCAGTTTATCTGCAATTTTTATCCTGATTTTCAGGAAGAAATTATATTTCTTGTTGTATTCGAAATGCCTGGTCAGACTAAGCGCCCAAAAGTAAATGACCTTCTTCAGTCCCGTCAGTTCATTCCCTTTCGAGACAAAACCATCGTAAACCCTTTCGAGCAACCGTGGTACCGAGTTAAACATGTGCGGTTTAATTTCCTTGATTGCCGCAACAATTTGTCCCAGGTTGCCGATGTAATAAACACCCATTCCTTTGTACTGAAAGTGGTAATTCACGCTCCGTTCGTAAACATGGCACAGTGGCAGAAAACTGATGACACGGTGTTCTTTGCCCAAGTGGTGCATTTTGGAATGTTCCAGAAAATTCGAAACCAGGTTGGTGTGTGTCAGCATCACTCCTTTCGGAACACCTGTTGTACCTGAAGTATAGATGATTGTTGCCAAATCTTCCGGATCAATTTCCTTTTTAATTTGCTCAAGTTGTTCCGATAATTCTGCTTTCCTGCTTTCGCCAAGCTGCATCAATTCTTCAAAATTGGCAACCTCTTCTATCTCTTCAAAAGAGTAGATATGAGTGATATCGGGCAAGAGGGCGACAATCGGACTTAACTTTTCATACAGTTTCTTATCGCCCACAAAAAGAGCCTTGATTTCAGCATGTTCCAGAATATAGCTATACTCTTCTTCGCTAATGGTCGGATAAATCGGAACATGAACAATACCTGCCATAGCCATCCCCATATCAGCAAAATTCCATTCCGGACGGTTGTTGGTAACCGTAGCAACTTTGTCACCTTTCTTCAGGCCCAATGCCATTAAGCCCAAAGCCAATTGATGTGATTTTTCAACATATTCGGCAGTGCTGTACACATACCAATCATTGCCGTTTTTACCGCCCAAAGCATCCGGGCGCGGTAATTCAGTAAGAATCCGATCCAGAACGTCAAATGTTCTTGTTACCTCTGTTGCCATGATTATTTAGTTAAGTTAATTATTCACGGCATTAAATATAAAACTATTTTGAACTTTGGAAGGACAACAGAAAATCAAAATTTACCAACATTCAATTGTTGCATCGAATTTTGTCGTGCGACACATTGAATATCAGTAAATTAAAAATATTGTTTTTTGAACGTTTCAGGAATAAAAATTTATGATATATGCTTAATTTTCAAATTCCAGATTTTTTTGTTTGAAATTTGAAATAAGCATGAGGCCGGCAATAACAGCAATCATTACAAACACCGACCAATGGACCGAATCGATCGAACCGCGTCCATAAGAATGTAATCCGCTCAGGTAATAATTCACGCCAAAATAGGTCATTAGAACCGAAGCAAAACCAAGAACCGAAGCGATCGTGTAGTTGAATATGCCTTTTAATGACGGAATCATGCGCATGTGAGCGATAAACGAATAAATGACAACGGTAATCAGCGCCCAGGTTTCTTTCGCGTCCCAGCCCCAGTATCGGCCCCAGCTTTCGTTGGCCCAAACTCCACCCAGAAAAGTGCCGATTGCGAGCATGTACAAACCAATTGTTACCGACATTTCGCTGATTGCGGTAAATTGAAGGATAAATCCCCTGACATTTTTACTGTTCTCCTGATTACTGAGACTATACAGAACCAAAACCAATAGACCAATAAATGCACTCAGGCCCAGGAAACCATAACTGGCAGTAATAATAGCCACATGGATCATCAGCCAGTAAGAATTCAAAACCGGCACCAGTTGGGTTATTTCAGGATTCATCCAGTTTAGGTGTGCCACAAAAAGTGTAATTCCTGAAAGCATTGCAGCAGTGGCAAGAACCATCGGGTATTTCCGGCCAAAAATCAGGCCTGCCAACAGTGCCGCCCAGGCAACGTAAACCATCGATTCGTAACCATTGCTCCATGGCGCATGGCCTGCAATATACCACCGCATGGCCAAACCAACAGTATGAATCAAAAATCCGAAGCCGATCAATGAATTAAAGACAATGCGAATTTTGGGCCCAACGGTTTTTTGCCTGAAAATACTGACAAAAGACACTATCAGCAATAGGAAACCTACCAGAAGGTAAAGCGGGAAAATGCGTTTGAACGGATTGACCGTATTGTAAAATATTTCTGTTTTCTTATGGTTTTCGGTAGGCAAATAGCCCGCTCCAAATTTTTTCTGATAGGATGCAATTGCTGCAAAAATCTGGCGACCGCTTATTTCAATGTTCCCCTTGATTGATTCTTTCAGAATTTCAAATCCGCGGTTTACAAACAACGAATCGGCTGATGACAAACCGGAGGAAGCACTTCCGGTAGCAAGCCATTTATCTTCTCTTGTCAGACCGGGAAACAGCGCAAACATATCGCCGTTGATTACCATAAAACAAATATTTACACGTTCATCAACATTGATTATTTCCTTCTCCAGCATATTCCTGAAGGCTGGCGCTTTGGCATAAGCGGCTTTCACCTGTTCCAGAAGTTTATAGTTGCCTTTTTCGTCGAAAAAAGAAGTCAGCGGAATACGGCTTTGCGTAACCCCGAGCATTTCCATTAACTGATCGTTTGAAACTTTCACCAGCGAAACATTTCTCCAAAGTTCAGGATAAAGATGCAATCCCAACATTACTTCTTCTGCCGAACGTCCGTGAAAATCTGATTTGCGGGTAACTTTCCGGAGCACCTCGGAAGCCAGTGTCGAAACAGGTTCGATACGCCCATCGGGGCCCTGAACCCACAATCCTGAAAAATCCTTGACCAATTCGGCATCAATTCGCGGAATACCAGCTATTTCAGAACTATTTGCCGAGGCCTGGCCGACATTCACCAGCAACAAAACAAAAACCAGTGGAATAGCCGTTTTTGAATACTCATTTAACCGGCCAATCAGTCGGTGGAAATAGGATGTTTTGCTGAACAAAGCCAGAATGAATCCCAGTCCAAGAAGAAAATATCCGATGTAAGTTACAATAGTGCCCAACTGGTCGGCATTTACCGAAAGGATTGTACCTTTTTCATCCTGATCGTACGACGACTGGAAGAATTTATATCCGCGGTAATTGAGTGTGTTATTCATGAAAACCCTTTCGTTGCGCGAAATATTTCGCTCCGAATCCAATAAAATCAATTCACTGGCAAACGATGCAGGACTTTCAGATCCCGGATATTTTTCCAACTGAAATTCGACTAATTTCAATGCAAAAGGCAGATCGATTGGATCGGCTCCGTATGTAAATTCAAGTTTTGTATTGCCAACAGTTGCGGCAAACGGTTCTCCTTTTACACCATGACGACCAAATACATTCACAATCTGTTTGTTATTTCCGTCAGTAACTTCAAGAACCACTGCATCTTCAGAAGTATTGTCCGAAGCATCTTTTACAACGCGAATGACTGCTTTCGGATGAAATTTCTTTACCCGCAGCAAATAATTGTCAATTGCATAAAGGTGCATTGGCAACACTTCCACCGTATCAAGCGCATTCAACAACACTGGTTCACCACCTGTCATCGATCGTAATTCAAGCGGTCGGCCTGCAACCAGTAAAAGACTGTCCCCACGGCTCAGAAACTGAAGGTTTGCATCAGGACGTTCATAGCCAATGACCAATGTATTGAGATCGACACTGCTTCCCTTTGCAAAAACGAAATTTTCCCGTCCTTGGCCTGCTGAAATCACAAAGTCAATCAATTCAGAACCTGAAGGATGATCCATTACCGTCCGAACTGCGTTTTTGATAAACCCGACTGATTTTACCTTGATCTGGCGACCTTCAACCGTAATTTTCTCATTAAACCCTTTATAGGAAAGTTCTGAAAAAAGAACTGTTTCACTTACAGTTTGATCACCACTTTTGATGGTCAGGTAATCTTCCGATGAAAGTATAAAATCAGATGACTGACCTTCGCGAATATGCATCACGCCTTCGAAACTGATGTAACGTGTAATGCCTGCCCCGATCAGAATTATAATGAAAGAGATATGAAACAGGCCAACCGCTATGCGTTGACGCGTGTACATTCTGTGCCTGATAAAGTTGACCAGCAGATTGACTGCCAGGAGCAACAAAATCAGACTAAACCAAAATGATTTGTATATCAACCCTTGTGCGGCTTCGATACCATAACTGCTTTCAACAAAGGTGGCAATGGCCATCGAGAAAGCAAGGGTCAACAACAAAAAGCCCATAAAAGGGAATGAAAAAAGTAAGTTCAGAAATTTCTTCATCGGAAGTTTATTTTATTTTGAATGGTACAATTGAATATCTGAATACAAAAAAAATGTCCGTTGTATAACAGACAAAAGAGTATAACAGATTTCACTGCTATTGGGTTGAATTTTTGTGTCGTATTTTAAATATAATTGCAGAACAAGGGCTAAAGGCCTGTATTTGTATCTTCATTTTGTCCGTTGGCTAAAGCCGAACGGCAAAGGATATCAGCGCATTGAATATGATTTACAATTGATGGAAAATTCAGGAAAAATTTGCCAATATGCTGATCAAAGCGATATCCTTTGCCGTCACATTCATGTGACGGAGTTGAAGATACACTCTACCTCTGGGCTTTAGCCCCTTTAATCCAGAAAAAAAATAAAGGGTGACCCCGATATATGATTTGTATTCACTAAATTAGTGCATTCACCAAAAACTACAGTAAAATGTCTTATGTCAAAATCTGGCTTCATTGTGTATGGGGCACAAAAAACCAAGCTTGTATCATACCTCAGTCTTTTCGTCCGGCCTTGCTAAAACATTTCAGGGAAAATGCTGTCGAAAAAAACATTGTTTTGGATTACATCAATGCTCACGAAGATCACGTTCATGCTCTTATCAATTTGGGCAAGCAACAAAATCTGGCCACAGTGATGCAATATTTGAAAGGTGAAAGTTCATTCTGGATCAATAGCCAGAAAATTTTACCCTATCATTTCTCTTGGCAGGACGATTATTTTGCGGTTTCTGTCAGTCATTCTCATGTTGACCGAGTAAGGGAATATATTAAAAACCAGGATGGGCATCATAAACGGATCAGTTGGGAAGAAGAGGTGGAGCTTTTTCTGAAAAAATATGGTTTTGAGCGGATTAAGGGCTAAAGCCCATCCGATTTTTTCCCATTCATGTCCGTTGGCTGAAGCCGAACGGCAAAGGATATCATGACATTGAACGAGAATATTGGATAATTAATTTGATTCGCCCCATACAGATATGCCTAAAAATTTTACTCAAGGCGATATCCTTTGCCGTCTGC
>JANONW010000368.1:0-1610 GCA_031421065.1 Prolixibacteraceae bacterium | reverse complement strand
ATCCCCGATACCGCCGGCTTGGCCAAGCTGTATGCGTTGCCTGTGGATACGCCGGCCGAAGAAGTGGCGGAAATCGCGTTTCAACGCCGCCGCGCGTCAACCGGGAGCGATTTTTTACAGCTCCATGTACATCGGGTGTTGGTGATTTCTTGTGCGCTGCGATCGGATGAGGGCTTCCGCGTTTGGTCCTTATCCGGTGAGGATGAAGCGGCGAATGTGCAGCGTTTTTTCGACGGTATTGAGAAATACACACCGCAACTCGTCTCCTGGAACGGCGGCGGCTTCGATCTGCCGGTGTTGCACTATCGGGCCATGGTGCACGGTATTAGCGCGCCGCGCTATTGGGATATGGGCGAGGATGACCGCGATTTTAAACGGAACAATTACCTCAGCCGCTACCACACGCGACATTTGGATTTGATGGATTTGCTGGCGCTGTATCAGCCGCGCGCCAATGTGGCCTTGGATGATTTATCCAAGCTGGTCGGCTTTCCCGGCAAGCTAGGCATGGACGGCGCACAAGTGTGGCCCGCCTATCGACGCGGTGAGACCGCAGCGATTCGTGATTATTGCGAAACCGATGCGGTGAATACTTACCTGCTGTATATGCGCTTCCAATTATTACGCGGACAATTCACGCCCGAGCGCTATCGTCAGGAATGCGAGATCGTGCGTTCGCAATTAACGGCTTTGGATTTGCCGCATTGGCACGAATTTCTGGCGGCCTGGTCATGAAATTACGTTACCACCGTGCTTGGTTTGCATTAGGTGTGTTGTGGATCGCTACGGTGATTTTTCTCTCACTGATGTCCAAGCCACCTCATCCCTTATCCTTCGAGCAGAGCGATAAGCTATCGCATTTTCTGGCCTACGGGTGGCTGATGCTGTGGTTCTGTCAGTTGTATACCGGCACCGCGCGGCGATGGGGATTAGCAGTCGCCTTCGTAGCGCTAGGTGTGGGGCTGGAGTTTTTGCAGAGCCTGACCCCAGATCGTACTTATGATGTGTTCGATATGGCGGCCAATACCAGTGGCGTGCTGTTGGGCTGGTTGCTCGCGATCACACCCTTGGCGCACGGCTTGCGCATGATCGAAACGCGTTGCTTGGCGCGGAGCGCATGATGCCGGTGCGAATCGAATCGCTTGATCACGAAGGACGCGGCGTCGCCCATGCCGAGGACAAGACGCTGTTTATTGATGGTGCGTTGCCCGGCGAGCAGGTCGAATATTCAATCTATCGCAAGAAACCCACCTTCGCTTTCGCACAAATGACACGACTGGTGCGCGAAAGTTTTAGCCGTGTTACGCCACGCTGTCCGCATTACGGCGTGTGCGGCGGGTGCAGCCTACAACACATGGATGCCGCCGCCCAGGTCGCTGCCAAGATGCGCATTCTGGAAAATAATCTGTGGCACATTGGCCGAGTTAAACCCGAACAACTGCTTGCCCCGATTCATGGCCCGAGCTGGGGCTATCGGCACCGGGCGCGCCTCTCGTCGCGTTATGTGGCAAAGAAGGGCGGCGTGCTGGTGGGTTTTCATGAGCGCAAAAGTAGCTTCGTTGCCGATATGCACCAGTGCGAAGTGATGCCTTTGCGTATGTCGCGCTTAA
>JANONW010000367.1:0-1629 GCA_031421065.1 Prolixibacteraceae bacterium | reverse complement strand
CACAGCGCGGCACAAACCCCAACCCCGCCCGCACCGTGGCCAGGAAGTTCCGGCCCTGCTCGACGGCAACAAGCGCGACAAATAATAATTAAGGGTGAGGGTACCCCATGAAAGAACCAGAAGAAGTATTCGATGACGCATTCAAGCGCGTGGTCGAAATCGGCAATCAACAGACCAAGGATGAAAAGGAAGCCGATGCCTGGGATGTCGCCGATGGATTACTGGCCGGCGCCATCCAGTTCTGGCTGTTCTCGCGCCAGCCGTGCGGCGATCCGCGCTGCGAGGATTGCGAACCGGTTAGCACTTCTCACGGGCGTATGCTCGCGTTACAGCAGTTACTGCACGAGTTCGCCGAGGAGAGTGAGTACTTCCATTCGCCGACCGACAGCAACGTCGGCCGGGCTTAGTAACGCAGGGCACGCTTGTGCCGTGCATGGACGCATGAAAGCCGCGAGCGCAAGGATGCGCGGGAGCGGCCACACCGAACCCGCTCGATTGTATTTGCATTGGCTCACCTCGCTCGGCCTGAACCAGCCCGCGGCAATACAGACTTCCCTTATATGCAGCAATCCGCGGCGCGGCTGCTCCGCGCCTGAGGGCGCGTGTTAGGATATAAAAAACAAGGGATTTGGGGAGCGTCTTGGTACCGCAACCAGAACAACAAGCGCGCAAAGCCATCGATAAGCTGCTCACTGCGGCCGGCTGGTCGGTATGCGACGCCGACGCGGTTAATATCCGCGCTGCTCGTGGCGTCGCTATCCGCGAGTTCCCGCTGCCCGGTCACGGCTTCGCAGACTATCTCCTCTACGTCGACGGCAAAGCCGCCGGTGTGATCGAAGCCAAGAAAGAGGGCGTTACCCTCACGGGTGTGGAAACCCAGGCGGCGAAATATACCCAGGGTCTACCCAAAGGTCTGCCGCGCTGGGGCAACCCGCTGCCGTTCTCATATCAAACCACCGGCACCGAAACCCGCTTCACCAACGGCCTCGACCCTGCGCCGCGCTCGCGCCCGGTGTTTTCCTTTCACAAGCCTGAGACTCTTGCCGAGTGGCTCGAATTGCCCTTCGAGAAGGCCGCCGACACATCACCCGATTACGCCCAGCGGGGCAAGACCTTCCTTGCCCGCCTGCAACACATGCCCGCACTCAAGGAAGCCGGCCTCTGGCCCGCCCAAATCACGGCCATCCACAACCTCGAACAATCGCTCAAGGAAAACCGCCCCCGCGCCCTCATCCAAATGGCTACGGGCTCCGGCAAAACCTTCACCGCCATCTCGTTCATCTACCGGCTCATCAAATTTGCGGGCGCAAAGCGCATATTGTTTTTGGTCGATCGCGGCAACCTCGCCGACCAAACCCTAAAGGAATTCCAGCAATACGCCTCGCCCTACAACAACTTCAAGTTCACCGAGGAGTACATCGTCCAGCGCCTGCAAGGCAACTCCCTCGACACCACCGCGCGGGTCTGCATCTGCACCATCCAGCGCATGTACTCCATGCTCAAGGGCAAAGACCTGCCCGAAGACCTCGAAGAAGAATCGGTGGATAAACTCGGCGGCCTGTTCAAACAGCCCGAGCCCATCGAGTACAACCCCAGCATTCCCATCGAGAGCTTCGACATCATCGTCAC
>JANONW010000366.1:0-2486 GCA_031421065.1 Prolixibacteraceae bacterium | reverse complement strand
GCGGAGGTTTGTCCCAAGCCACGTGGCAGACCAGATCGAAGGGGTCGCAGTCGCGGCCTATTTCGTCGGCCAGCGCTTCAAAAAAATATGCCTTGATTGGCTAGCTCTTCGATGATGACCTGTTTTTTCTCTGCACCATTCCAGCGGCGTAAAAAATCATCTAATGAGCTGAATTACTTGGCTAGCGTTTTGCGAGTGTAATCTTTCAGCGATTCTGTGATCAGTTTGCCATTGGCGTCGAAGTACTGCACCCGCTCGGATGCCACTTTGACTTCGACATTGGCTACGACATAGCGGCGTACACCAGTGCCTTCTTCATCCGTACCGGGTTCGGCCACGCCGCTCCATTCGGTATTTGCGCCCTCTGGCGGATGAGTTAAACCAGCGTCGCCGCTTTCACCTTCGTCGGGCGGAACGGGTGATTCACCGGGCTTAGGTTCGTAGATTTGTACCGGATCACCATCAAAATCCGGGTCGGCAAACAGCTCGGTGGCTTTTTTGAAATCGATGATGGTGAAATAGTACTTGTCGTAGTCTTCATTGATGCGGGTGCCGCGCCCGATAATCTGCTTGAATTCGGTCATGGACTGGATGCGCTGATCGAGCACAATCAATTTGCAGGTCTGGGCATCAATACCGGTGGTCATCAGCTTGGAGGTGGTGGCAATCACCGGATACTTCGATTCGGGGAAAATAAAGTTGTCAAGCTCGGCCTTGCCTTCTTCGTTGTCGCCGGTGATGCGCATCACATACTTGTGGTTTTGGGCGACGAGATCGGCGTTTTCATTGACCAACGCTTGCCGCATGCGCTCGGCGTGATCGATGTTGTCGCAAAATACGATTGTTTTGTCGAAGCGGTTGGTCTGCTTCAGAAATTCGCTGATCTTTTTGGCAACGAGCTCAGTGCGTTTTTCCAGCACCAGCGTTTTGTCGAAGTCCTTCTGGTTATAGATGCGGTCTTCAATCTCGTTGCCGTGCTTATCCAACATGCCTTTGTCGGGGCGCCATCCGGCCAAGTCCTTGTCCAGATCGATGCGCACCACTTTGTAGGGGGCTAGAAAACCATCGTCGATACCCTGTCTCAGTGAGTAGGTGTAAATCGGTTCACCGAAGTAATCGATGTTGGAAATTTCTTTGGTTTCTTTCGGTGTTGCGGTCATGCCGATCTGAGTGGCTGTAGAAAAGTATTCCAGAATTTCACGCCATGCAGAATCGATGGCAGCACTGCCACGATGACACTCATCGATCACGATTAAATCGAAGAATTCAGGACTGAATTGTTTGTAAATATTTTGCTCCTCTTCAGTGCCGGTGACAGCTTGATAGAGCGACAGATAGATTTCATACGACTTATTGGCTTGCCGCTTCTGGATCTTGGTCATGGCTGAGCCAAAGGGCTTGAAGTCGTTGGTCATGGTCTGATCGACCAGGATATTGCGGTCAGCCAAAAATAGAATGCGTTTCTTGGCTTTGGACTTCCATAGTCGCCATATGATCTGAAACGCGGTGTAGGTCTTGCCGGTGCCGGTGGCCATGACCAGCAAGATTCTGTTCTGCCCACGGGCAATGGCTTCGATGGTCTTGTTGATGGCTAACAACTGGTAGTAGCGCGGCGTTTTGTCGCTACCGTCGCTGTAATAGTCCTGATTGACCAAACCTTCCTGCTGCTCGTTTAGTCCTTTATGAGTAGTCCACCATTTCCACAGCGTTTCAGCCGATGGGAACTCGTCAAGGCTAAGCTCACGCTCGACAATACCGTCAGTAGTAATCTTGTTATGGAACAAAAATCCATCACCATTGGAACTGAAGACGAATGGCACCTGCAGTAAATCAGCATAGCCTTGCCCTTGCTGCATTCCATCACCTATTGAATGATTGTTGTCCTTGGCTTCGATGACTGCTATAGGCATGTTAGGCTTGTAGAACAACACATAGTCTGCCCGCTTGTGCTGTGCGCGAGTATGCAGTTTGCCACGAACGATAATCCTACCCTTTGTAAGGGGGAACTCCTCACGAATTTGAGTTGAGATGTCCCACCCAGACCGTTCCAAGGCTGGGGTAATAAATTTTGTGCAGATGTCTCGCTCGGAGAGTTTTTTCTTATTCATTTAGCGGGCTATCATAACTGGAGCTTGTCATTCGGGAGCATTGCTGATGAGCGGTAATGTACTGTAATGTCCGGTATATTCCAAATGAATTGATGCTGCATTGCGCCCCCACCCCACTGTTTCGCTAGTCGCTCATCCCTTTTGAACGCCGCATTGCGGCACATTCCGGGCAGCTCGTAACTCCATGCTCCGCTCGGTGTAAACCAACGCCGAAACGTCAGTCCTTTGGACACACGTTTCGGCGCGGCTACACCCGCCGTCATGTCATCGTTCCCCTGCCCTCAAACATCACGGCTATCAGCACGTCCACGGCCAACCCCTCACCCCTTAACTGCACCGGCTTTTGAATCGGTTGTTACAGGCTGTTTGTTGAGCGCC
>JANONW010000365.1:0-13116 GCA_031421065.1 Prolixibacteraceae bacterium | reverse complement strand
TCGTAGCGGCTCATCCTGAAAATTTCGCGGCAGCGCGGAGGAAGGCTTTCAACCGATTGCGCAATCAGTTCGGAAAGTTCTGTTTTTGTCCAAAGATCTTCGTCCATTACAAGAATAACCGGTTCTGTAACCCGGTTATCGAACCGGTTTTTAACTTGCTGATTACGAAGATGATCGATGCAGCGGTTTTTCACACATTGAATGAAGTAAGAACGGAAGGACTGAATATCGATGGTTTCGCGGGTTTCCCACAATTTCATGAAAACAGACTGCACAATATCTTCTGAAATGGTGGGATTTTTTATAATCTGGTCGGCATACACTACCAAACCCGAATAGTAAAAACTAAATACCAATTCGAAAACACCCTGGTTCGAGTTTTTAATACTCTCAACAAGGCTCTGATCATCAATAAGTTTGGTCTCGTTAGCCCTCATTTGGGGAAAGGATTAATCTTGTTTGTCAGTTAGAAATCAATACATTTTTTTCAACGTTGTGAATATACATGTTTTATAGTGAGATAGATAAATAAATGTATAAACATCTTAACCAGCCCGAACAAAATTACCTGGGTAAAAATAATTGTTGCTCCTGAAGGGATGTCGGCAAAATAAGAAACAAGTAGGCCGATAAAGGAAGCAAGAAACGCAAAACCTACGGAATAAAACATCATTTGGCCAAAATCCCGGGTGAAAAGGTTGGCCGTGGCTTGAGGGATAGTCAATAGCGATAAAATCAGGATAATTCCGACCACCCTGATATTCAAAACAATGGTGAGCGAAATCAAAACCATCAGCAGGTAATTAAACAAAGCTACCGGCAAATCAGACGTTTTGGCAAAATCTTCGTCGAAGGCGATATATAGAATGGTCCGGTAAAAAAAGGTAAAGAACAAAATGATAATGATTGCCAGCGCAAGCATGAGCCAGATTTCACCGGTTGAAACAGTAAGGATGCTGCCGAACAGATAGCTCATCAGGTTGGGCGCATAACCCGGTGTGAGATAAACAAATATAATCCCAATGGCCATTCCGAGCGACCACCAAATGGCAATCGATGAGTCTTCGCGAACTTTCCCCTTGCTGCTGAAAAGCTGGATGCCCATTCCGGATAAAATGGAGAAAATACCAGCCCCAATCAGCGGATTGATGCCCAAATAATAACCCATTCCGATGCCGCCAAAGGAAGCATGGGTAATACCGCCACTGATAAAAACGATTCGGCGCGAAACAATGTAAGTGCCCACAATTCCGCACGAAACGGCCGCCAGCAGAGAAGCCAGAAAGGCATTTACAAAAAAATCATAAGAAAAAAGTTCAATGATTATGCTCATGGCGTTCATCGTGTAATTTCAAAACCGTATGCGGAATGTTTCCGTGGGTGATAATTTGCAGCGGACAATTGTACGAAGCAAGCTGTTCTTCGCTGATAATGTTGCTTGGGTGATGGTGCAGGTTACGATTAACACAGGCAATGGTTTTCACAAAAAACGAAATAGTGCCCACATCGTGCGAAATCAGTAAAATGGCCATCCGGTCGTTCAGCTCTTTTAGTTTGAGGTACAATTCGCCTTCAAAATTATTGTCAACATAAGTGCTTGGCTCGTCCAATACCAGTAATTCAGGCTCGTTCATCAGTGCGCGGCACAAAAAAACGCGTTGCATCTGTCCACCTGAAAGTTCTCCGATCGACTTGTTCCGGAGGTCAGGTATGCCCATTTCCAGAAGCAGCGATTCTGCCTTTTCTTTTTCCTGTTTGTTTTTATGAAACGAAGAAAATAAGGCTGTATCCGCTTTCCCGGAGCGGACCACATCAAAAACTGTAATCGGAAACCGTTTGTCGATCTGGTTCACCTGCGGCAAATAACCAATGTTTTTTTTACTGATGTGCAGGTTTATTTCGCCGGAAATGGGTTTAACCAATCCCAGTACAGTTTTGATCAGTGTCGTTTTTCCACCTCCGTTTGGCCCGATCACCCCAATAAAATCGTTCGAAAAAATATCGAGCGAAACATTTTCCAGCACCACCTGATTTTCGTAACCAGCCGAAAGATTTTTTATTTCGAGCAGTTGCTTCATTTTTGAGCGGCTATTTTATCGGTTATATCCTGAAGTTGTTTTTCCCAGTCGTAATCCAACGGATCGATAGTCACCACTTCTCCGCCAATCTCGCGCGAAAGCTGCAGCGCGTTTTCTGTATCAAATTCTTTCTGAATAAAAATTACCCTGATGTTTTGTTCCCGCGCCAAATCAACAATGTTTTTCATGTGTTTGGGCGATGGCTCTTTCCCATCAAGCTCTAACGCGGTTTGCCCCAGTTTAAATTGTCTGGCATAATAACCCAGGGCCGGATGAAAAATAAGAATATTCCGGTTTTCAAGCGATGACAGTTTTTGTCCAATTTGTATAGAAAGTGAATCTATCCTCGAAATAAACCTTGTGTAATTTGTGTCAAAAGTAGTGCTATGTTCAGGAAATTTGACTTTTAAAACCTTCAAAGTATTTTGCGCAATTATTTTTACTTCAACAGGAGCCAGCCAAATATGGGGGTCGAAAGCTTCGTGGTGGGCATGTTCGTGATCGTGGCCTTCTTCTTCGCATTCGCTCCCGACAATCGGGTCAATTCCTTCCGAACAATTAACAATGGTCAGATCTTTATTGGTATCGGCCAATTTATCCTTTAGCACTTCCTCGAAGGTGAGCAGGCCAATCTGAAACCAAACTTTCGATTTGGCCAGGTCTTTCATTTGCGAAGGAAGTATTGAATAATTGTGATAACTTGAGCCGGGAGGAACCAACACATTCACCTGCAACAGATCTCCGGCAATCTGATCGACAAAATATTTCTGCGGAAGAATACTGACCGAAACCAATTCGCGCCCATCCTTTTGTTTTGGCTGGCAGGCAGCAAAAAGTAAAACTAAAATATAAATGTATTTTTTCATGAATCAAAAAATAAGAAATGCTTAAACATTCAAAACCAAAGATAGTTTGATTTCCGGATTATTTTCCATTTCCCGAATAGGTGATCGTTTTAAGGAATTGCCATACAATCACTTTTTACTGCGACTGAATACTTTTCTCTTTCTTCGGCGGAACCGGATCATATCCGTGCGTTCCCCATGGATGGCATTTTGAAATTCGCCGCACTCCCAGCCAAAATCCTTTGAATGGCCCGTGTATTTTGATGGCATCAATGGCATATTGCGAACAGGTGGGTTCGTGCCTGCACGATGCCGGAGTAAACGGCGAAATGGCATATTTATAGAAATACACCGGAAGCATCAGCAACCAGCCCAGTATTTTTAGAACCATATCAGAAAAATTATCCATATATAAACCATGGACTGTATCGCGTATTCAGCGGCTTTTGATAGCATAGGAGATTTTAAGATTTTCGCTCAAAATTACGCATTAATGAGTTCGTTTTCCGCACATGGGCGAAATGGCAGCAAAACGATCGGGCATCCGGTTGGCCAGCGACCAGGTGCCGAAGCCACCCATACTCATGCCCATCAGGTAAATACGCGCATCGTCAACACGTAATTTTGAAGCAACTTCGTCGTAAACCGGATTAAACCAATTACATTTTTCTACTTTTTCAGTTCCTGATAAACCAACGCACTTGCACCCACAATTGCTGCATCACCGGATTTTAGCTGTGAAGGCAGAATTTTGATCTTATTTTTAAAAGATGTTAACAAGTGTTGCTCCATGCTTTCTTTGGCCGGTTTGAAAATATAGCCGCCGGCTGCAGTTGGGCCGCCAAATAAAAAGATAGCCTCAGGGCTAAGGTGATGAACAGTATCAGCAAAACCCTGACCGAGCCATTTACCCGTTTGTTCGAATACTTCATTGGCTACTTTGTCGCCTTTTTCAGCGGCATCGAAAATCATTTTTGAATCGAGTTCATTAAATGACTTGTCGGCCAATAAACTGTCGGTTGCATTGTATTTCACCATCAGTTCAAAAGCGGTACGTTTCATTCCAGGTGCCGAGCAGTATGCCTCAAAATGGCCCAAAGCGCCACAACCGCATAATCTTCCGCCCGGAATCAAGGTAGTGTGCCCGCATTCGCCTGCAAAGCCATCTTGTCCGTAAACGAGGTCACCATTTACAACAATCCCACTTCCAACGCCTGTCCCAAGGGTGTACATCACAAAGTTTTTCATTCCTTTGGCGCCACCGTATATCATTTCCCCGATAGCGGCTGCGTTGGCATCATTGGTTAAACAAATTGCCTGAAGTTCAGGAAATTTAAGTTTTAGTAATTTTACCAGTGGTACGATTCCTTTAAATGCCAGATTTGCCGCATATTCAATGGTACCGGCGTAATAGTTACCGTTTGGTGCGCCAATGCCAATTCCCAGAATTTCGATTTCAGGATCAACAAGCTTAACTGATTTTATTAATTCATTAATTGCCAGCGATAAATCTTCAATATAAAGATCGGCATTTCCATGCGAAGGGGTTGCAATGTTGCCTTTCGCCATTACATTTCCCAAATCGTCAACCGCACCAATGGCAGTATTCGTTCCGCCAATATCGACACCAATTGCTACTTTTTTCATGTGTTTGTTTATAAGGTTTTTTATCTGATTTTACTTCCTTTTAAAGCGAAGAAAGTGATTAGTTATTTCATATTTTTCGAAACCGAACAAAATTAAAAATTTAATCCAATTATTTCGGAGTCACCTAAAATTTCAATATAAAAAAGAAGGGAACGCCCTGCAGTAATTTGGCCGGCTTGGTGGCCACTTCAATCAATAATGGGTTTTCTTAAAGGCGCTATTTAGAAGTGGGGCACTTCCTTAATTTTTTTATATCCCGTTTTGCTGACCTTTAGCTTGGTTTTGTCTTTGTCTTTCAGTATTACCACGTACGATTCTTTTTCATATTGCTGAATTTCAGCGATGTTGTCAACCTGAACGATGAAGGACCGATGAATGCGGATGAAGTTTTTCGGGTCGAGATAAGTTTCGAAATACTTCATGGTTTTCTGTTTCATGTGCCGGCCATCGTGGGTATAAATCATTACATAATCGTCAAGCGATTCGATGTAGCGGATTTTATCAACGGTGATAATGTGGATTTTGTGCCGGTCTTTCACCACCACCCGGTCGATGTATTCTTCACCGGGACGGAAGTTGGACAATTCCTCCAGCTTTTCAATGTTGTTTTCGTTGTGCTGAATGTGGTGAACCACCTTTTCGATGGCCTTCTGCATACGTTCTTTCGAAAACGGTTTCAGCAGGTAATCAACCGCGTTGAGTTCAAATGCCTTCAGTGCATATTGGTCGTAGGCAGTGGTGAAAATAATCTGGGGTTTGTGATCGAGCAGTTCAATCATTTCGAAACCGGTGATTTTTGGCATCTGAATGTCGAGAAAAACCAGGTCGGGTTTTTTCTCGTTGATGGCTTTTACGCCATCGAACCCATTTTCACATTCTCCAATAATTTCAATGTCGGGCTGGTCTTTTAAATACGAGCGTAACAGGTTGCGGGCCAGTTCTTCCTCGTTCCATGTCTAAACGTTTTTTTGTTGCAAATTTAATTACTATCAGTTTCCAGCTAATCACAGATCGGTAAAACAACTGTTCTTATCGGTTAAGCCCTTATTCTCTGATCATTCAGAATAATTTTGTGAGAATAATGAGCCAGAATGACTTCTGCTATTTTGTGCTTTGCTTCCTTATCCTTCCAAACTCACGCTTACTTTTTCAATCTGTCCGCCCATTGGCGGGTTCATTTTCGAAACCTTTACAGTCACTTTATGAACTTCAGGAAATTCATCCTTTATCCGATTGATGATTCGCTGGCAAACATGTTCGAGCAAATCCGACGGAATAGCCATCTCTTCTTTTACTGCCAGATAGACTTTTTGATAGTCGAGCGTATCTTCAAGTTTGTCGGTTTGTCCGGCATTGCTGAGGGCAGCTTCAATTTTCAGGTTAACCAAAAACCGGTTACCGGCAATTCTTTCCACTTCAAAATGTCCGTGAAAAGCATAAAACTCCATTCCTTCAATTTCGATCAGTGCCATAAAAGTGGTTTATTGTTCAGGAAGCGAAATTAATTTTATTGTGCCGGAATTCAATTTTCAAACGGCTAAATATCTGATAGCTGAAATCATTTTATACTTTTGTCGGTAATTTTAATTAAATCCACAATGAGCGAACATGTTATTGAAAATGACAATGCGGTGAAATCGAATAACTTTATTCACCAGATTGTTGAAGAAGAGATCAGTGCAGGTAAAAATAACGGTCGTGTGCACACCCGGTTTCCCCCGGAACCCAACGGGTACCTGCACATTGGTCATGCCAAATCAATTTGCCTGAATTTTGGAACCGCTCAAAAATACAACGGATTGGCCAATTTGCGTTTCGACGACACCAACCCTTCGAAAGAAGAAACAGAATATGTGGATTCCATCAAGGAAGATGTTCGCTGGCTGGGATTTAACTGGAACAACAGTGAACTTTACGCCTCTGATTATTTCGACCGACTTTTTGAATTTGCTGTCAAACTTATTCAGGAAGGAAAAGCATACATCGATGATCAGGATGCTGAAACCATCAGCACACAGAAAGGGACACCAACCCGTCCGGGTACCGAAAGTCCTTTCAGGAACCGTTCGGCAGAAGAAAATCTTGATTTGTTTTTGCGAATGAAATCCGGAGGATTTGACGAAGGCGTTCGGGTTTTACGCGCCAAAATTGATATGACATCGCCCAACATGCACATGCGCGACCCGATTATTTACAGGGTTATGAAAACGCCACATCACCGCACTGGCGACAAATGGTGCATTTACCCGATGTACGATTTTGCCCATGGACAATGCGACTACTGGGAAGGAATTACCCACTCCATTTGTACCCTCGAATTTGAAGTTCACCGCCCGCTATACGATTGGTTTGTCGATCATCTGAAAGACTCGGATTACCGTCCGCGGCAAATCGAGTTTTCGCGATTGAACCTCAACTATACGGTAATGAGCAAACGTAAATTGCTCGAACTGGTAAAAGATAATCATGTTACAGGTTGGGACGACCCGCGCATGCCCACCATCTGCGGATTGCGCCGCCGTGGTTATACACCCGAATCAATACGGAATTTTGCAGAACGCGTTGGCATAACCAAAACCGACGGAATTACCGATGTAGCCCTTTTGGAACATTCGGTTCGCGAAGACCTGAACAAACGCGCGCAACGGGTAATGGGAGTATTGAATCCGATCAAAGTAGTGATTACCAATTGTCCTGAAGGAGTGGTCGACCAGATGGAAGCCATTAATAATCCTGAAGATGCTTCGATGGGAACGCGCCTGGTGCCATTTACCCGCGAACTTTATATCGAGCGCGAAGATTTTATGGAAGAACCACCAAAGAAATTCTACCGTTTGTCGCCCGGAACCGAAGTGCGCCTGCGTTACGCGTATTTTATTACCTGCACCAGTATGGTGAAAGATGCCAACGGTGAAATCACCGAAATACTTTGCACCTACGATCCAGCTTCGCGCGGAGGAAATTCTCCTGATGGGCGCAAGGTAAAATCGACTATTCACTGGGTTTCGGCTACCGAAAACGTGGAAGCCGAAGTTCGGTTGTACGATCGTTTGTTTACCGACGAAGAACCTGACGGGCACAAAGACATTGACTTCAAGGAATTCATGAACCACGATTCGTTGCAGGTATTGCCCAAATGCTACATAGAACCATTTGTTAAAGGAGCCAAACCATTGGATCACTTCCAGTTCGAACGTTTGGGTTATTTCAACATTGATTCGGATTCAACCGCGGAAAAGCTGGTTTTCAACCGAACTGTTCAGTTGAAAGATACGTGGACAAAGATGATGCAGAAATAGGAAAAAGTCAGATTATGGCAATTCAACCTGTGGCTGCAACGACTGCTCATACATGAAACTGAACAGCCTTCAGAAATTATACATCTGCCTGAAACACGAACTGCCTGAAATTATCCTTTCGGATGAAGTAATCAAAAAAGCCCAGTTACCCATTTTTAGAATGTTGGAGATTTCGAAATAAAAGTAAATCTTTCCGTAAAATTATTATTTTTACATCGTGTTACCTTTTGCTTGATTCATGCTATCGCTGAATCAACTGGTAATCAAATGATAATAATCTAATTCTAAAACGATGGAAGGTATTTCTTCTCAACTCACAGATAAATTGCTCGCTCTTGAAGAATGGTTTGGCAATCGAAAAGGATCGATCGTCGCTTTTTCAGGTGGAATCGATTCAACTTTGGTGCTTTACCTTGCCCGTAAATTTCAGGGAAAAGAAAATGCCATTGGAGTGATTTCCAATTCTGAAAGCCTTAAAAATCGCGACCTTCTGCAAGCCAAAGATTTTTGCGAACAGTTCGACATTCATCTGGAAGTGATTGTTACCAATGAACTTGAAGATGAACGCTACAACCAGAATCCGATCAACCGTTGCTATTTCTGCAAGGAACATTTGTTTCACGATTTAACCGAAATTTGTGAGAAATATACCGGATTTGAAGTGCTTAGCGGAACAAATGCCGATGATCTGGGCGATTACCGACCGGGTATCGACGCTGCTAAAAAATTCGAGGTACAATCACCGATGGTCGATTGCAAAATATCGAAAGAAGAAATACGTCAGATTGCAAAGTACTTTCAACTTCCCAACTGGGACAAACCTGCAAGCCCTTGTCTAAGCTCACGGATACCTTATAACCAGACTGTTACCATTAAAAAACTCAAACAGATTGAAGCTGCCGAAGAAATCCTTAACAGTTACGGATTCGCCGATGTGCGGGTAAGGCATTACGGAACTTACGGCAAAATTGAAGTGCACAAAGAAGATTTGTCAAAACTGCATCTGGTTCAGAATGAAGTCGTTCAAAAAATCACCGCGCTCGGGTTTGAACATTGTGAAATAGATCAGGAAGGATTGGTTTCGGGCAAAATGAACCGCGTACTGACCACCCTAAAAAGCTAGAAAATGAGAATATTATACTACGATTGCTTCGCCGGAATTAGTGGTGACATGAACCTTGGAGCAATGATCGACCTTGGAGTTGATGCCGCTTACCTGGAAAGTGAACTGCAAAAACTGAACATCGAAGGGTTTCACCTCGAAATTACCAAAGACCTTCGGCGGGGCATTTCCGGCACAAAAGCTGAAGTAATCGTGGAAAATCCCGACAATGAAAAGCACCGCCACCTGCGCCATGTAGAAGAAATCATCAATAACAGCACACTTTCTGAAACGGTGAAAGCGAACTCGCTGAAAATATTCAAGCTCATTGCTTTTGCTGAAGCCAAAGTGCATCAGGTTGCAGTTGAACGCGTTCATTTTCATGAAGTGGGCGCACTCGATTCGATTGCCGATATTGTTGGCGCTGCCGTATGTCTCGATTTTCTGAAAGTTGACAAAGTCCTCTCCTCTCCCATCCAACTGGGCGGAGGAACCGTAAAATGTGCCCACGGAATTATGCCGGTTCCGGCTCCGGCAACTGTCCTGATCGTTGAGAATGTTCCGGTAAAAACGGGATTGGTTCAACATGAAGCAACCACGCCAACAGGCGCCGCCATTTTGGTTGCAACCGTTGATGAATTTACTGAACAAATCAACTTTCCGATTACAAAAACGGCTTATGGTATTGGTCACCGCGATGTTTCGGAAGTTCCAAACGTTTTGCGTGTGTTCCTTTCGGAAACAGAAACCAAAGTTGGCGATGTAAAAGAAGAAACCGCTACAGTTCTGGAATGCAACATTGATGATATGAACCCCGAGCGATATGATTTTATTCTGGAACAACTGTTTAATGCTGGTGCGAGCGATGCCTGGCTGGTTCCGATCATCATGAAGAAATCACGGCCTGCCAACCAGTTAAGCGTTTTGTGTGCACCTGAAAAAGTCAGAAAAATGAAAGAGGTCATCTTTACCCAAAGCACCACCATTGGATTGCGGGAATATACCGTAAGGAAAAGTGTGCTGCCAAGAGTTGAGAAAATTGTAGATACTAAATATGGAACTGTACGGCTTAAGCAAAGCGTTTTTGAAGGAAAAGTTGTTCGTTCAAAACCCGAATTCGATGATTGCAGGGCAATTGCCCTTCGGGAAAAAATAAGCATTGAAGAGGTAGAAAAAGAAATTATCAAAAACTCATAAAATGACACTTACCAACATTTTCGAAAAATACAAACTTGGCGAGCTGGACTTGCCGGAAGCATTGCATTTGGTATCGAACCATGGAATAGAAGAAATGGGGTTTGCAACCATCGACACCGATCGTTTGCTCCGCACCGGGCTGCCCGAAATGATTTACGCTGCAGGAAAAACGACAGAACAGGTAAAACGAATTGCCGAACGGATGTACCAAAACGGTATCGATGTGCTGGCAACACGTGTCACTCCCGAAATGTACGCAGCGGTAAAAGAGGTAATTCCGAATGCCGAATACAATGAAATTGCAAGGACTATAAGCTATAAACATCAAATAGTTCTTAATACAAAAGGGTATATTGCAGTAGTTGCGGCAGGAACATCAGACATGCCTGTGGCCGAAGAGGCTGCCGAAACTGCACGTTTTCTGGGAAACGAGGTTAAAACCATTTACGATGTGGGCGTTGCCGGTATTCACAGGCTTTTCCATAAACTTGATATTATCCGCGGTGCGCGGGTAATTATTGTAGTGGCCGGAATGGAAGGGGCGTTGGGCAGTGTTATGGGGGGCCTGGTGGATAAACCTGTAATAGGTGTTCCGACAAGCATCGGCTACGGGGCAAATTTCCAGGGTTTATCGGCATTGCTTTCGATGCTGAACAGTTGTGCAAGCGGAATTTCAGTAGTGAATATTGACAACGGATTTGGTGCAGCCTGTCAGGCTTCCCTAATTAATAGGCTCTGAGACGATGAACGAATTACAATTACTTCTGATTACGGCGGTGTCACTGGGTTTTATCCATACCTTACTTGGCCCCGACCACTATTTGCCATTTATTGTTTTGAGCAGGGCGCGCAAATGGTCGCTCTCCAAAACACTCTGGATCACTGCTTTCTCCGGAATTGGCCATATTGCCGGCTCTGTAATTCTTGGCATTGCAGGAGTTGCCCTTGGGATCAGCCTGAGCAAACTGGAACTTATTGAAGCCGCCCGTGGCAACTTAGTGGCCTGGATGCTCATTGTTTTTGGGTTCTTTTACACCATATACGGGATTGTCCATTGCTTACGAAAGGGGTTTCACACCCATTTGCCCAAATTCCTGCTTCCAAAATCGATTCGAAAATACCGTCATTTACCAACTACCGAAGCCGAAGAAGAGAAGGAAGATACCACCAAACTCACACCATGGATCTTATTCCTGATTTTTGTTTTTGGCCCTTGCGAAGTGCTGATCCCGTTGCTGATTTTTCCGGCATCGGAACACAATTGGTTTGGTGTGTTTGCAGTTTCTGCACTTTTTGGTATTGCCACCATTGCTACCATGTTGTTAACTGTTTTCGTAGGTTATACTGGCACCTCGCTCATCCGCTTTAAGCAGGTCGAAAAATACATGCATATAATTGCCGGATGTGTAATTCTGATGTCAGGGATAGGTATCCGCTTTATGGGTTGGTAAATTCGCATTAAACTTACCTGCCGGTTTTCTGTTTAGTTTGTATATTTTCGCAGACTTTTATTTAGGATACCGGTTATGGATTTCAAAACTTTTTCGATTTACAAGCCCAAAATGGAATACCGCCGTTTTGGTAAAACCAATAAAATGGTGAGTGTGATTACTTTGGGCGGAATGCGTTTTATAAATAGCTGGAAAGAGCCCCGCGAGCTTATTCCTCCTGAAACACTCGATCAATGTCGCGACACCGTTGAAAAAGCTTTATCGCAAGGCATCAATTTAATCGAAACAGCTTACGGATATACCAAAAGTGAACATGTTTACGGGCGTGTTTTGAACGATGAGCTGAAAATAAAACGCAATTCGTACTTTTTAATGACCAAAGGAGCCCCAAAGACAGCCGAAGAAACCCGAAGAATGGTGGCCAACCAGTTGAAAGCATTGAAAACAGACTATCTGGATTTTTATGCCTGGCACGGAATCAACACAATGGAATTGTTTGAAATGGCTTGTGCCAAAGGTGGCCCGGTTGAGGAACTGTTGAAATTAAAAGATGAAGGAATTATAGGGCATATCGGTTTCAGCACACACGCGCCTTTGGACGTAATTTTAAAAGCCATCGGGACCGACTTGTTCGACTTTGTAAACCTGCACTATTACTATTTTTTCCAGCGGAACACAGCAGCCATCGACTTGGCCGAAAGCAAAGATATGGGCGTGTTTATTATTTCGCCCAACGATAAAGGAGGTCAACTCTCAAGGCCTCCTCAGAAACTGAAAGATTTAACTGCACCGCTTCATCCCATTCAGTTTAATGCACGCTTTTGCCTCAGTCATTCTGGAATTCACACTTTAACTTTTGGGCTTCCGGTAACTGTGCAGTTTGAGCATATCAACGGAATTTTTCCGGCTCCGGCTCCACTTGCTCCTGAAGATGCAAAAATAAAACAACGGCTTGACGACCAAAAACCGCCCGGTCCGTATGCCAATTTTGATGCTTACTGCATGGAAAACGATCCTTCAGGATTGAATATTCCTGAAATTTTACGATTCAGGACACTTTGGAAATGCTACGACATGAAAGACTTCGGACTGTACCGATACAACATGTTTCAGGAAAAAGACCACTGGTTCCCGGGCAATTTTCCGACTGAAGAAAATTTGAAAAAGGTTGATTTAAGCCGATGTCCTGCGAATATTCCGCTGATCGACTTAATCAGGGAAACACATGAGGGACTGTACCGGCCAAAGGTGAAATAAGGCTAATAAAGCTACCAATGTAAACATCAAGATCACAACCTAACAACCTACCCGATTTAATTGTTGCAGGGGCTTTTAAGCTAAAAGATCAACAACTTGTAAAATCAGACATCCAATACTATCGTAGATTAAAGCGCGACTGTTTCGTAGATCAGTCTTAAATTTGTGAGTGGAAAATGGGTTTCTGTTTGGTTTAAAATGGCACATAAATCTTTCACTGCCTGATTTGCCCTCGGAGTA
>JANONW010000364.1:0-2258 GCA_031421065.1 Prolixibacteraceae bacterium | reverse complement strand
CAGAAACAGTGTTTGTGCCTATTTTTAAAAAATTAGCCAAAAGTTTCATTGGTTTGGATCTTAATATTCAACCAAAACGAAGTGAAAAAACCATAAAATTAGTACTGGAACTTAAGGACACTGCAAGAACAGAATCTTTTCAATTATCTGAGAGTCAGCGATTCTTTTTGGACATCGCTTTGAGAATGTCTCTTGCAATTTTTCTCTCAGATGGGAAAAATGGAGCAACTATGTTGATTGATACACCTGAGGGTTCCTTAGACATTGCTTATGAAAGCAGAGTAGGCAATATGTTTGCAGAATATGTAACTCTATATAATTCTACTTTTAGACTTTAAGAGTCATCGATGTCTTTATAGAAACGGTTAATGTCTCGTTGTCTGTTTTTGTGTCTTAAAGCCATCTGGTCGTGAAGTCTGGAAATTGTTTCCTGATCGTCAAACAGTTGGGCAATAATCATTATTCTTGCATCACGCACACTCATTAATTCATATTCTGGTTTTTGTTCAATCCTAATGGAGAGCACATATAATGCGGCCATCATAACCAAAGATTGATGGTGTTGCCATGCGATCCATTTGCGGACCTGATAACCAGAAAGTCCCAGTTCATTTTTTGCATCACCGAAGCACCGTTCTACCCAGTATCGGTTGCATTGAAAGTACGCGTATTCTTCCCTGTTATATTCGGTAATCCCGCCATTGCTAAAACTAAATTTCACCTTCGGATTCTTCTCTTCTGTGCGGGTGATGACCAAAGCCCTTGTCCTGGCTTTTTCTTCTTTCCCGTCCCAGCGCCAAACAGCAACCGTATGCACCCAAACATATTTCCACCCTTTGGCCGTTTTTCTGATCTTAACCCTGTCCCATTGGCTTTCAATTAGGTTCCCAAAGTATTCATCAATGCGCAATGCCGGTTTATCGGCCTTCGTTTTGGTTGGGTTTGCCCCACGGTTACCTTTCTTTGGTGGTATTGAAAAAGTGGGTTCTGCCAGATAAATCAATTCGTCTTTGTGCACATCCAGTACATAAAACAAATTCTCTGCACCTAATCCCCTTGTCAACTCTGTGTTGTGTCCATACAATCCATCCCCGCCTATCCAATCAAATTTGACACCCAATTTCAAATTTGCCCGAATCATCCTCAAAGCCTTTTGTGGCTTGGTCTCAAAAACGTATTCCGATTTGGGTATCCCTGCTTTGTCGCATCGGTCCTTGTTTTCTGTCCATTTCTCCGGAAGAAATAATGCGGTGTCAATCAGAGCAGCATTTTCTTCATTACAGAGCGGACCATAAACGGCAACCTGACAATTGTCTACTTTACCTGAAACACCTGCATATTGCCGGGCTACACCTACCGATCCTTTCCCCTTTTTCAAATGGGGGCTTTCATCAATAATAAAGCCTGTAGGCTTGCCGCTCCTGGATTTGCAGCCCTCCATCAAGACAGAAACATCCAGGGCCGTCTGTTTATTGACCGCCTTGTAATCCCATTTTGATTCACTTAGAAAGTTGTGATACTGGTGATAAGCTTGTTCCGGAACTTGTTCGACCATCCGCTCCATATCGGTGTGATTTTTTTCGCACTTCATCAATCCAAGGATATGGGCATAGGCCTTGTTTGTGTTGTTTCGCCTGTAAACTTTAAATAGGCCCACATATTTTTCAAGGAACGAATGTAAGCTAACCTGTTTGTTTTCAATAAAATAGCCCTTCTTTGCAAAATTTTTTTTCTCCGATAGTACTTGACTCATTATCAAATTCTATCAGACTGTTATTAATACAATAAAGATACATTTATATATTTGTATATCAAAGTATTATGTCATTTTTTATAGTCTAAAAGTAGAACTAATCACCCACAATTATTACTGATGTTTGCATGTGTGCATAATTAACAGATTCTGAAAGCGTTAAGATAACAGAAATAAACCATATTTCAAAATTTTTGGTGAAAAAATTTTTAACATTCCTAAGTTCCCTCGATTTCTGAACCGGACATCAAAAAGAATATGCTGTTTGTTCGGAAAAATATTCCGGAGGGATAAAATGCTTATAGAAATTGGATTGTGATTGCGGATATGCGAACCCGGCCGGGGCCGAACAAGCGTTTAAGCGTCATTTTTCTATAAATATATGACCTCCGGGGTCACACTTGCAATTTCTGTTTGTTCGGAAAAATATCCCGGAGGGATAAAATGTTTATAGAAGATGGATCGCAATTGCGGATATGCGAACCCGGCCGGGGCCGAACAAGCG
>JANONW010000363.1:0-14787 GCA_031421065.1 Prolixibacteraceae bacterium | reverse complement strand
ATCATGAGATGTGACCAATTTTAATTTTAATCCTATCATTATCAAGAAGATTAAGAACTATCAGAAGAGCTACAAATGTCCGAATCCCGCCCCTTACAGGGGCTTTTCAAGTCCACCTTCTTAGAGGGTGGATTCTTTAATATAAGGAAATGCTGTTAAATTGTGCATTTTGCAAAAAAATATTAAAATGATATAATTAAACAGACGATCAAAATATGAAATTGGTTGCGTGTGGGTAATCCGATCCGGCTTAATTCACCTATTTTTGGTTACTCAATTATAAATGAGCCAGATTGCTTTATGGAAATAAAACCAATCAATCCATCAGAACAAATCAAAGCCAAAGCCAGAGAACTTGGGTTTCTGGATTGTGGCATTTCCCAGGCAAAATTTCTGGATGAAGAGAAAAACCGTTTACAGAATTGGCTGGCAGATGAAATGCACGGAGAGATGAATTACATGGCAAACAACCTTGACAAACGCCTCGATCCGCGTTTGCTGGTTGAAAATGCAAAAACTGTTATTTCTGTTTTACTGAATTATTATCCTGCCGAAAAACAAACTGATCCGGAAGCTCCCGTCCTTTCAAAATATGCTTATGGCACCGATTACCATTTTGTGATGAAAGACAAACTTGGCGAATTACTGAGGTTCGTCCAATCGGAAATTGCGCCTTGCCAAGGCCGCTGTTTTGTAGATTCTGCACCGGTTTTGGATCGGGCGTGGGCTGCATGTGCAGGTTTGGGATGGATTGGCAAAAATACCAACCTGATTTCGCCCGAACATGGAAGTTTCTTTTTCATTGGCGAACTGATCATCGATTTGGAATTACCTGCCGACGTTAAAGTTGTGCGCGACCACTGTGGAAATTGTACCCGCTGCATTGATGCCTGCCCTACACAGGCAATTGTCGCTCCTTACATTTTGGATGCCCGTCGCTGCATCTCCTATCAAACAATTGAAAACCATGGAGCGATTGATCCGGAGTTGAAAGGCAAATTCAAAAACCGTGTTTTTGGCTGCGATATTTGTCAGGATGTTTGCCCATGGAATTTAAAATCGGAAACACACAGCGAACCGGCATTTACCCCGGATTTTAAATTGTTGAACCTGCGAAAAAGCGATTGGGAGGACATGGACAAACCTTTGTTTAACGAGCTTTTCAGGAATTCGGCGGTGAAACGTACAAGGTTTGAGGGACTGAAAAGGAATCTGAGATTTTTGGGAGAAGAATAAAAAAACAAAGGGAAGCAATTTGCTTCCCACCGCAGCCCGTATATTAAAATAAATGTGATTCAGTCCGGGGTAATAAAAAGATAACTAAATTTGCCTATACATTTTAAAAATCAAGATCATGGCATCGGTTACAATTAAAATAGACACCCGCACCAAGAAAACCCAGTATTTACTGGGACTTATTCGCGAAATTGCTAAAAACGACACAAACGTCGAAATCATTGAAAGCGGGAAAAGCCCGTATAACGAAGAATTTGTAAAAGAAATCCAAAAATCCAGGGCCAGTAAGGGAAAGGTTATTAAAACCGAAGACTTATGGAAGTAGTATATAAAGCCAAAGCCCTTGAAGATATTAAGTTTTGGAAAAAGAGCGGCCAAAAAACCATCCAAAACAAAATATCAAAGTTGATTGAAGATATACTGCAACACCCATACACCGGGTTAGGAAAGCCAGAAGCATTAAAATACGAACTCAGCGGCTTGTGGTCGCGCGAAATTGATAAAGGCAACCGCCTTATTTACGAAGTTGCTGGCCAGAAGCTTTATATTATTTCATTGCGCGGCCATTATTTCGACAAATAACAATTTAATTTCACACAACCCCATAAAAAAACCCGCTCATTCAGCGGGTTTTTTATTTATTTGACTTACTGTCTAAGTTCTTCAATTTCCTTTTTGAGTTCTTCAATTTCCTTATCCTTCGGATTATTATTGGAATGGTTTCGGAACGGATTCCGGTATTTTATTTAAAAATAGATAAACCGTAACTGTCTGATATAAAAGCAAAACCGGACACCATATAGTACAGGCATCCGGTTTTTGTGGTGCCACCTGGATTTGAACCAGGGACACATGGATTTTCAGTCCATTGCTCTACCAACTGAGCTATGGCACCATTTTGAGTCCGGCACGGACTTTTTTCGAAGCTATTCGGTGCTGGTTTTGGCTGTTCCGTTTCGCTTTCGGGTTGCAAATATAGACCAATTATTTAAACTACAAAAATAAATGATTTCATCTGCTGCATTTTTTTTCAATCGGCACCGAACCATTTCTTTTATATACTTTTGCAGACCAAAATATTTTACACATTTCAGCAAAATAGATGCAAACATTCGTATTAAAGAATGGAATCCGTATTATTCATCAGGAAGCGAAATCGCCGGTTTCGCATTTTGGAGTACTGATCAATACCGGATCGAGGGATGAGGAGGCAAACGAACAAGGCATTGCTCATTTTATTGAACATGTAATTTTTAAAGGCACACAAAAACGAAGGGCTTTTCATATTTTAAACCGGATTGAAGACGTTGGAGGTGAACTGAATGCCTATACCACCAAGGAAGAAACCGCTGTTTATGCCACTTTCCTGAGCGAATACTACCAACGCTCGATGGAATTGATTAGCGATATTCTGATTAACAGCACTTTTCCTACAAAAGAGGTGGAGCTCGAAAAGGAGGTGGTAATTGAAGAAATCAATTCGTACAAGGACAATCCTTCGGAGCTGATTTTTGATGAATTTGAAGAAATACTGTTCAATGGCCATCCCATTGCACGCAATATTCTGGGCACTCCCGAACTCATTAAAACCTTCAATAAAAATAGCATCCTTAAATTTATGGATGAAAATTACCACACCGACCAAATTGTTTTAAGTTCGGTTGGCAATATTTCGATGGCGAAATTCATTCATCTGGCTGAGAAATTCTTTGGCGCAATTCCGGAGAAAATACGCACAAAAAAACGGACGGATCTATACAACTACCAGCCCGAAAAAAGGATTGTTCAAAAAGATACATTTCAGGCCCATTGTATTATTGGCAACCTTGCACCGACTATTTTCAGCCCGAAACGGATGCAAATGGTTTTGCTGAACAACATTCTGGGCGGGGCATCCATGAATTCACGACTGAACATGGTGCTGCGCGAGCGAAATGGGATGGCATACAATGTTGAATCGGGTTATACCGGTTATTTCGATACTGGCGAATTCAGCGTTTATTTCGGCACCGACAAGGAAAACATGGATCAGGCACTTCGGCTGGTAAACAAGGAATTCAGGAAAATAAAGGAACAGCCGATGGGAATTTTGCAATTGAGCCGGGCAAAAAAACAGCTGATCGGGCAATTGGCCATTTCGACCGAAAACCGCGAAGATCTGATGCTCTCGATCGGGAAAAGCTACTTGTTTTTCGATCGGGTTGATAGTCTGGAAACAATTTTTAAAAAGATTGAAGCGGTTGGCTGTGCTGAAATTCTCGAAATTGCCAACGAAATATTAAATGAGCCACAAAGCAGTATTTTAATTTATCAGTAAATGAGCAATCCGGTTTTACTCGACCAGTACATTTTAAATCATATTTCTTCTGAAGAGGATTTCCTTCGTGAACTCGACCGCGAAACACATATCAAAGTATTGGGATCACGCATGTTATCGGGTCACCTGCAAGGGCAGATCCTAAGCATGATCAGTTGCATGATAAATCCCCGGTGTATTCTCGAAATCGGAACTTTTACAGGCTACTCAGCTTTGTGCCTTGCAAAGGGACTGGCAGAAGGCGGCCAACTGCACACCATCGAAATCGACGATGAACTGGGATCGATCGCACAAAAATATTTCCTGAAATCGGGTATGGCCAACAGTATCGTTCAGCACATTGGCGATGCAAGGCAAATCATCACTTCCATCAACCAATTGTTCGACCTTGTTTTTATCGATGCTGACAAACGTGACTATTGCGACTATTACCATTTGGTATTTGACAAAATCCCAGTTGGGGGCTTCCTGCTTGCCGATAATGTTCTGTGGGACGGCAAAGTGGCCGATCCGGATGCTGCAGAAGAAGAGCAAACCCGCGGAATCCTTGAGTTTAACGATTTGGTGCAAAACGATCCGCGAGTACAAAATGTAATCCTTCCGGTTAGGGATGGGATTATGGTGGTGCAGAAGGTAGCGGCATAGTCAAGTAAAAAGCACAAATCAGCAATGACATAGCTCTTGAAACACGTTTGTCGATGTGAGATTAATTTACTGCAAGAAATACCACGGCTGCAGCTATGGCCCCTATCACTGGTCCGGCAATAGGAACCCAGGCATAGCCCCAATCACTGGTGCCCTTTGATTTAATTGGAACAAGCGCATGAATAATCCGTGGCCCAAGGTCACGAGCTGGGTTGATCGCATAGCCTGTTAACCCCCCAAGGCTCATACCAATTGCTACAACCAACAAGGCTACCGGCAGAGCCCCCACCGATCCCAATCCGATTTTCACCTCCCCCATGCCAGCAGATTTAAACTCCGGGCCGGCAATGAATAAAACGACGATAATCAGTACAAAAGTTCCGACAACTTCGCTTAAAACATTTCGGGGAGTATTTTTTATGGCTGGGGATGTACAAAATGTACCTTTTATTGTTCCGGGATCTTCTGTAAGATTATAATGGTCGGCAAAAAGCAGCCATGTTAAAAATGCCCCTGATATAGCTCCAAGCAACTGGGCCACAATATATAAAGGTGCATCTACCCATGCAAATTTTCCAGCAACAGCCAATCCGATTGTCACGGCAGGATTTAAATGCGCCCCGCTTGACGGACCGGCGACGATAACTCCCAGGAAAACACCCAGTCCCCACCCAAAACAGATCAACACCCAATCGGCACCCTTTGCAAAGGTCCCTTTCAATGAGCTATTGGCACAAACTCCATTTCCCATCAGGAGTAGTATAAATGTACCCAGGTATTCTGCAACCAGTGGATTCATAGGACATTAATTTAAGATATACCCATTTGCATATTCAGTATATAAACGGACTTGTTCTTTCCGCCATTTTCTTCTAAAGCCCAACTCTTTTGCCATAATCTCAGCAACCTGAGGCGCCATTATTATACTTGCCCTGGCATCGAGTAAAAGGGCCCTTGTTCTTCGCGCAAGAAAATCCTCAATGGTTCGCGCCATCTCTTCCCGAACGGCCCAGATCACCTCTGCTTTAAGATATGGTAATTCCGGATGGAGTTTTTCTGCCAATTCCGGATCCTGGCTAATCATTGCCTTTATCTTTGGGACATCAGAACCATAAACATATAGATGCCCGTAATTTTTGTGATTTTTTACATATCCGTGGATAGGCATATTTTTGGTAACACATTCCTTATCTTTTAGGCCACCAAGAAGGATTGCCTTATCAACAATATCTTCGCCCATTTTACGGTAGGTTGTCCACTTCCCGCCAATCATGGTAATTAAGCCCGACTGGGAAATTATTAACCTGTGACTGCGCGATATTTCCTTGGTTTCCTGATTCTTGTCTTCGGGAGCCGCTAATGGCCTTAACCCGGCAAATATGCTTAAAACGTCTTTGCGCTTTGGCTTTTTGGCCAGGTATTTCCCAGCAGTATTCAAAATAAATTTGATTTCCTCATCCAGTGCCCGCGGTTCAATTTCCGGATTTTCAACCAGTGTATCAGTTGTGCCAACCACTACTTTTCCATGCCACGGAACAGCAAATAATACGCGTCCATCTGCTGTTTTTGGGATCATTATCGCGGAATCGCCCTGCAGGAAGGACTGGTCGAGAATAATATGGATGCCCTGACTTGGCACAATTGTCTTTACATGGTTAGGCTCGTCCATGCAATTAATCGAATCGACAAAAATTCCGGTTGCATTTACAACAACTTTTGCTTTTATCGAATAGGATTTGTTATTTTCAGAATCAAAACATTGGACACCTGAAATCAGACCTTCCTCATTTTTTATTAATCCGGTTACACCGAAATTGTTCAATACATATCCGCCATTGTCGGTAATCGTTTGCGCCAAACTTATTGCCAGCCTTGTATCATCAAACTGACCGTCGTGATATATCACCCCGCCTTTTAAATCCTTTTCCACAAGGTTTGGTATGGCTTTCATGGTTTCTTCTTTCGAGATATGAATAGAAGGGCCCAACCCCAGTTTTCCGGCCATCATATCATAAACTTTTAATCCGACAGTATAAAAAGGCCCGTCCCACCATTCATAATTGGGAATAATGAACTTCATATTTTGCACCAAATGTGGGGCATTCTGCAAAAGCAGTCCCCTTTCGTTAAGCGCTTCCAAAACCAGGGCAATATCGCCGGCCGCCAGATAACGAACCCCACCGTGCACAAGTTTTGTACTTCGCGAAGAGGTTCCCTTGGCGAAGTCATGTTTTTCGAGAACCAATGTTTCAAAACCTCTTGATGCAGCATCAACTCCTGCGCCCAGCCCAGTTGCACCACCACCGATTACTACAATATCCCAGATTTTATCCGGTGAATACTGAATTGCCCTCAATGATTCCGATCGTTTCATACCTGATAAGTTTTTATTTTTGTGCAGAATATGGAAATTTAAAGATTTATTCAAACACCGTCAACCTAAAATCATCTACCCATACAGAATCGGATGCCGGGCTCCAAAGATAGAATTGGAGATTGACATCAGGATAACTTTCAGGAAGGGCCACATTCAATTCGCTTCGTGTCCATTCTCCTGAATTATTTTCACCTTGGAACGATGTTTTGTAAAAAATATCACTTTGACCTGCCGAAGCTACAACGAGTGTTTGTTTCTGATCGGAACTCCGTTGCCAGAACTCAACCTTGTACCGTTTGCCCACAGAAACCGGGATGGAAATATTAAGTCCGAACTGATTTGCCGTGGTGAGCAACAATGATGAATTTCCGTTGCGGGCAAACCGATCGGATTGGAGTTTCCCTCCCCTGAAGGTGTATTCCTCATTGTTCGATTTTATATTCTCCCCATCGGTGGAAAGTTCTTCCATAGAAGTTTCAATGATCAACTTTGGCTGACTGTGCTTCCGAATCTGCGCCGTATCAACAATCGCCAGGGCAATTACCTCGCCCGTTTTTTCGTTTTGATATACGTTCTTCAGGTTCACAAATTCAGCCATTCCGGCCATATCAATCATTTCTGAAATTTTCCGCATCGAAACCTCACACTTCCCAGTATTTGCATAGATGTACATTTTGTTGTTCATCGAAAAAACATCCATCGAAAGGTAGCTTCCACTCCAGTCAGTAAATCCATCACGGCTGTTCCAAAGGTAATTTTCGGGATAAACCGATGCCAATATCTGAGCGTATTGCTTCTTCATGCTATTACCTGAATAGCTGTACCCAAATTTCAATGCAGGATCAATAAAAGCTGAGCCGTTATTATAATCGGAGAGGGCAATGTATTTTCCTTTCCATTCTGATTTTATTGCCTGAGAAGTTTTTTCAACCGGATTGGTGATCCCTTTTTCAAAATTGTTCATAACGATTAACCGTAAGAAAACTCCAATAACAAGTAATATCACTATCAGGGAAACGGTTCGGGTTGAAAAAGCAGCAATTTTCTCCCTGAAAAGTTGTAGCCAGAAGTATCCGTGCAGTGGAATAAACAATGCAAATACCGGCATCAGATAATGAAAACCGTAATGTCGTGCCACCATAAGCACCTGAAAAACAGTTGCCAGAGTGATTGCAAGGTATAACCGCTTGAGCGATCCGGTAATGTTTCGTTTCATAATCACGACCCAACCAACCGGCAATAGTAAAAGGTGAAGTGTAAAAGGAAGCTCTTTCAGCACCATCATCCGAATCGCCCGAAAAAAGATCGTAACATCAAAAAGTTTCTGCTCTCCCGAACCATATTGGCCGGTATGTGTGGCCAGTTTCCCGATAAATCCGGTGAAGTTTCCCAGTTTCCCGATAACCGGAGAAATGAAAAGAACAATAAACAACAGCGACAGCAACAGGTAAATGGTTTTTGATTTTAGCTTTTCGAAAAAGAAGAAAGGTACGAGGAGAATGGATAGTGAAGATATTTTTGTGGCAACCGAAAGTGCCGATAAAATTGCAATTACTACCAGAAGTTTCAATCGGCCTTCGTCCCTGCTATCGTAAAGCATCATACAAGCAGCAATTGCGAATGATGAAAGCGAAATAACGGACTCGCAATTGATCACGGCCATGAAATTGTATAGCTGAAACGACAAAAGCGGCAGCAATTGCATTAAAACCGCCATGTTTCTGTTTTTCAGTTTTTTATACGCAAAAAGGCCGAGCAGCCAAAGCATTGCGCAATTAATGACAATCAATGCGATCGTAATAATCCTGAGGTAAGTTTCAGGATTTGCCAGTACATCGGTGGCCAGGTCATTTGATCCGCGTATCCAACCAATTATTGTAATGAGCAGTGCAATAAATAATTGAAGCGGTGTGCCAGGGTGATCTGTATGGCCAATATCGTTAGATCTGAGGGCAAAAGTCAATCCGTTTGTCAGGTAAGCATAAACAGGATCGTACCATCCCTGATAATAGAAGTGTATTTCAGCAATCCTGAAAAGCATAAAGACAAAGAGAAAAAGGGGCACAACAACAAAGACAAGATTACATCTTTCTTGTGCAAATTTTCTTAACCACGAATTAATACCGCTACTGTATGTGTTGCTCATTGCCGAATGACTGTTCTCTTTTATTGGCGGGGTAATTATTCTTTTCAATATTTTCAATTGGAATTAACTTAGTGTCAGCAACAAATTTAGCATAAAATCGACACAAAAAAACCAAACTTACCCAAGATAAGGCAAAGGAAAAACGTTTTTAAAAAGAAGATAATAGCCTCGCCCAACGACATCCTTTTGTGGCGGGATAAACTCCCTATTTATATCTGAGGTGTGCAACAAAAAAGATGACATTGCTACCTCCTTTCAATCAAAGATCATATCACGGGTATTATTTAGAATCCATCTAAATTAGCCCTCCCATTGAAAATATTTCGATTTAAAGGGTTATCTTTTGATAGAAATTGGAATTAACTAATAGAGGGAGTACTATAGAAAAAAGTAACCCGGCCTTTTTGAGTACCGGGTTACCATCATTTATTTATAAACCGGGATAGGGTAGTTATAGCTGCCCTTCCCATAAACATTTCAAAAGTATGAAAAAATTAATGTTTTTAGCGGCTATTGCCGTAGTGTTAACAGTTTTTAACGGGTGTTAGAAAGACGAGTTAAGAACAGCTCCTGATGAGGGGATCGCAAAAACGAGTAAAGCCGAAGTCTTTCTTGAAAACGGGTATCTGGCATTCAAAAACATGGATGCAGTTGACAGTGTAATTAATGTTTTAGCCAAAATGAGTCGACAGGAAAAAGATGTCTGGGAACAAAAAATTGGCTTAAAGAGTGCCCGTTACGAGTTTGACAAACTTTTTGACGAGTACGAAAAATTGACATCGAAAGATGAGTTCCTAAAGTTTAAGTCAAAGTATGCTGACAAGCTAAAGTTTAACGAAATGGATGAAACTGATTGCTCTATTGACTATCCTTATGAATGCTCCTTTTATCGTTCAGTTATGAACAATAGGGGAATATTCAAAGTGGGTTTAAGCCTTTTTCAATACACTAAAGAAAATCAAATCATCGTGTTAGATGGCGACATGAAAAAATTAGAGAACCTAAGTGCATTCGCTAATGATGAAACTGTTCTCATATCTACAAAACTAAAAAGTGGTGGAAGAAATGATATCGATAATTTGATTACAGATTTCCCTAATTTTGACCCATCTAACAATAATAATCGATGGTGGATAAATGGGGATAAAGATAGAAAACTATTAAATGAGCTGAAAATTAATAAATGGGTTATATGGAATCAACCTGTTGTAGGTGGCCCAACAACCGTTACGAAGGGATTTCGATTTTACTTTAGACAATATGGGTTAAAAAAAGGAACATTTGGATGGAACAATTACAGTACAGTTTATGAATTTAAAAATGTCAAAAAGAAAGTTGGTAGTGGCATAACGATTAATTGGAACTATGAAAATGGTGGCACTTCACCCGAAGTAAAACCTGATTGGATTTGGAATATACATCAAGCGCAATATATAGGAACCTTTAGTGGATATACAGATTTAAATTATTGGCCAACGCCAATGTTCAGCATGCAAGCAGATGTAAAAAGCCGAGGATTTGCAGGATTAACTTTTATATTGTGGAAAGAACATGCCTATTTCCCAGAAGACAGTACCTGGTAAGTATTTTTGAATAAGCAGAATCTTGGATATTTCAAAAGAATTATCCAGGATTCTATTTTATACGAAGCAAAATGAAACAAAAAATATTATTTATTTTCCTAATTTGTAAATTTTCATTTTTTTTCTTTTCCTGCGAGAAAGAACTCCCAACTGATATTCAGGTTACTCCTCAACTTTGTTTTAATTGTATTTTAAACCCCGATTCGCTGATTCATGGAAGCGTAAGTCTTAGTCAATCAATTAGCACAAATAAGAATATTGAAAAAGTAAATAATGCATTTATTGAACTAAGAAAGAATGGGGAAATCATTGGGATCATGCAAAACTCCGGCAATGGAATTTATAAGTTGGAGATAAAACCCCTATCTGGCAGCAGGTACGATATTAGAATTAAGGCAGAGGGATATCCCGTATTAAGTGCATCAACTATTATTCCTTCAAAACCTGAGGTAAGTTATCAATTAAGCAATCCTGTTGTTCACCAGACAGGCTACAATTCATACACATCTTATACGATAACAAAGAATATAGTGGATAAGAATGGGATTAACAGGTATTGGCATTACAGGCTTATGCTAGGTAAGACAAATACCTGGGGTTTTGCAGGAGGTAGTTATAATGTGGATTCTCCTATTATTGATGATTTCAACCGGGTGACTGATGCAATGGATAAACTGGGCTTTCATTATGAATACTATTTAAGAATAAATGATATAGGAATGGATGGGGAAACGTTGACTTTTGATGATATAGCCTACCAAAATGAAATCAACTTTTTTATGGATACCGATATCCATTACGACAAGTATATGAAATCGACCATCAAGCAAAGAATGAACGATGGTGATAATTTGCTTTTCAACGAACCTGTACAGATATACTCCAACATCGAAAATGGCTTAGGGATCTTTGGCTCTACAGCCATCACAAGTTTTAAGCTATGAGATATTTCCTATTCCTGCTTTATATATTTCCAACGCTTGTATTTGCCCAGAGCAATGTTACCGTTAGTGGAACAATATCGGATCTCAGTTCAGGCGAACGGCTGATTGGTGCCACCATCTATTCCCCGGAAGCGAAACTTGGTGTTTCGGCCAATGCCTATGGGTTCTTCAGCATTCAACTTCCCAAAGGTTTAACTTCCATTCAGGCAAGTTATGTTGGCTACCAAACTTCAACCATCAGAATCAACTTACAAAAAGACACTGTACTAAACATGCACCTCAAAACTTCTTTAAACCTGGAAGAGGTTACCGTAAAAGGAACTCAAAACCGAAACGCCCACCCCTATTTTTCAACGATGAATATGATGAAGCTGGATATGGCGAAGTTGGGCGATATACCGGTTATTTTGGGCGAACGCGATTTATTAAAATCAATCCAGTATTTGCCCGGTATCAAAGGCGGGGCCGAAAATACCGCCGGGTATAATGTCAGGGGCGGAAGCAGCGATCAAAACCTGATACTACTTGACGGTGTGCCGGTTTACAATGTGTATCATTTAATGGGATTCTTCTCGGTGTTTAACGGTGAAGCCATCAAAAATGCTGAAATTTATAAAGGGGGAATTCCGGCCCGGTACGGAGGGCATTTGTCATCAGTACTGGATGTAACCATGAAAGAAGGAAACCTGAAAAAGCAGGCTGGTACATTTTCAATCAGCCCTGTTGCCGGCAGCTTTACATTAGAAGGGCCAATCAAAAAGGATACCGCATCGTATATCGTTTCGGTCAGAAGGACATTTATCGACTTCCCGTTGATGCTAATCCAGAAAATGCAAAAACAGCCATATATAGGTGGCTATTATTTTTACGACTTCAATGCCAAAGCCAATTGGATATTAAACCCTAAAAACCGCATTTACCTGAGTTTTTATAGTGGGCTCGACCGCAATTTTTTTAACGGCAGCGACCGCAGTTTGAAGCAGAGTTTCCGGTATCAATGGGGGAACACCACAACTGTGCTTCGTTGGAACAGTACGCTAAGTTCTAAGCTGTTTTCCAATACATCATTGTACTTTAGCAGCTTCAACAATACGCAACGAACAAAATCGAAGGAGGAAGAATCAATTAATTTATTCAAAACATCCTCGAAGCTAAACGAGTGGAGTATTAAATCAGACTTTGACTACTATAATTACACCTGGACATGTTGCACGTTTTGGGGGAAAAGTATCGCAGATGTCCTTCAGTCCTGATATTCTACAGATAAGAAATGACGAGAGTGAAACAAACCTCATACAATCAACAAAAAAACAAGCTTTTATAAGTGAAGGGTATTTGGAAGATGCAATAGAATGGCACCGGTTGAATGCCAATATTGGACTAAGGGCAGCGAGTTATGGCATTGAAGGCAAAACCTACTTTTCGCTTGAACCCCGGATTGCATTAAATTGGGCAATAACTCAGAATTTATCAATCAGTGCCAGTTATATGAGAAACAGCCAGAACCTCCATTTATTGACCAACTCATCATTGGGGCTACCGACCGATTTGTGGGTGGCATCGACCAGAAACATTGCACCGCAAAAAGCCGATCAATATTCGCTGGGAATTGAAAAACACATCGGCACAAAATACACGCTTGGACTGGAAGGATATTATAAGACCATGAAAAACGTGACCCGTTTTAACGAAGGGGCAGCCTTTTTGAGTGGCCGGGATCGGAATTGGGAAACCAATGTTTCGGTAGGCGATGGCGAGGCTTATGGAAGCGAATTCATGTTCCGGAAAGAAAATGCCAGATTAAACTGGATGCTGGCATACACTTTATCGTGGTCGAACCAACGTTTTGACAACATCAATAATGGGCGTTGGTTCCCGTTTAAATACGACCGGCGCCATGACGTTTCTGTATTGATTGACTACAAGTTAAAAAGTAAATATACAGGGGAACGTAAAATTAGCCTTGCGTTTGTTTTTAAATCAGGTAATTATGTAACCATCAACGATACCGAAACCGAAGGACTGGTTCTGCCCGGAATGGAGCATGCAGCATTTCCTGAAGGTATAACACAATTCGGAACCCGCCAAACATACCAGAACCCAAACAATTTCAAAATGCCGTCGTTTCATCATCTTGACCTAAACTATTCGGTAAAAAAATACCGGAATAGCGGAAAAGGCCATGAATGGTCGTTTTCAGGTTACAATATTTACAATCATTTAAATCCCTGGGTTACTTATAAAAAGGACGGAGTAGCCAAACAACTCAGCATATTCCCGTTCATCCCTTCCATTTCGTACCGTTACAAATGGTAACCACAAATAAATAATTTATAAATATCAGACCTCCAAGACCTATGGTTGATTATCAGCATTTAATAGTATAATTAGCGTAAAGTAATAATCCTTATCAGATGATGCCACTAAGTTCCGTTACATTACCTCTAACCTTATCCTATAGGTATTGGACCGTATCCAGGGGAAACTTGATCAATCAAAGGCGAAGTTCCTGTTCCATCGCCAAAGAGGAAGGGGTTTCAGAAGGCAGCATCCGGTATGCGATAAATCATGGGCGGCTAAAAAAAAGTCCAAATCTGAAATAAATGCAGCAAAAACCCGCAGCCAGCGAAGCTTTGAAGATGCCAAAGCCGCAGAAGGCATCGGCATCGCGGCAACACGCCAGGAAGAACGTGGATTGGCAGTAACAGGCAAGCAAGATTATGCGCCCAGTTTATTCGAACATCAGGAAAGCGTGCTCAATGCAGATCTTAATTCGAAAACATCCGACTATTTATTGCTTCAGCTTAATTGTACTGTTGATCAAATATCAAGCTTTGACGTTTCATTTGCTGGATGGTCAAGAAATGAATCAGATGGTTATACTGACAAAACTGTAACAATACATCATCCTCAAGGTGATATCAAGAAATTTACATATAGCACAATAGTACCAACTTCCGCGAACAATCAACCTGATCCAAATTTACCACCAACAATAGGAGGTATTAATACAATGTGGAAAATAATTTGGGCTAAAGGTGTAACAGCGCCAGGTTCATCTGGTGGCCTCTTGTTTAATAATAACCATAAGATCATCGGACAGCTTTATTATGGAGCCTCAACTTGTGATCTTTTTTGGCTTCCCGATTATTATGGAAAATTTTCCATATCCTTTATTAATGGGAACTTCCAGAATTATTTAGGAAATTCTCAGAATGTACAAAACTCAACGCCATCAAAACCAACGCTTGATCTAACCATAACTTCTGTGACTGTGCTGGGAATTATTACACCCAAAGCACCGGTATTGTCGAACGACGACCGCCGCATCTATGGTTCTGTTGCGGAACAGAACAAATTAAAAATACTGCTTATCTGCTTCGCTCCTTTTAATTACATAAAATCAGACATCCAATACTATCGTAGATTAAAGCGCGACTGTTTCGTAGATCAGTCTTAAATTTGTGAGTGGAAAATGGGTTTCTGTTTGGTTTAAAATGGCACATAAATCTTTCACTGCCTGATTTGCCCTCGGAGTA